>NZ_JBHZBG010000010.1:0-75587 GCF_042754695.1 Nocardia sp. NPDC059195
GGGTTAAGGCCCCCTACAGACCATGGGGTTGATAGGCCAGAACTGGAAGCACGGTAACGTGTGTAGGTGACTGGTACTAATAGGCCGAGGGCTTATTGACGAAGGTGTTACGCGTCCACTGTGCGGTTTCTGAAGCAACAGACACTGCAGCAAACCTGATCATCGGGTCCCATATTTTGTGGGGTTTGGTGTTATTGGGGAGCGCTGTCTAGTTTCATAGAGTTACGGTAGTTATAGCGGTGGGGAAACGCCCGGTCCCATTCCGAACCCGGAAGCTAAGGCCACCTGCGCCGATGGTACTGCACTCGACAGGGTGTGGGAGAGTAGGACACTGCCGGAACATCTTTGCGAAAGGCCCTCCAACTTCGGTTGGAGGGCCTTTTTGCGTTCGCGTCTCCGGAGCACAAGCAACATTGCAGCCGTACGGGGTGTCGGTGAACGAACAGGTTGTTGCAGCGGATTTGTCCCTCGAGGCTGAGCTGCGTCACGGGTTGGGTTCCGCTGTCCGCAGCACCTGCAGTAGCCCGTGCACAGCTGCTTCTTGCCCGGCCGACAGCGGGTCTGTCGAGGTGATCCCGCGCCGCCCTGCGCAGCCGGTTCTCGGCCTCCTCGTGATGGGGCTGCACCGGATGTATGCCTGGATCCTCGACCGAAACCGCGCCGGGATTGCAGCTTGCGCGGCCGTCGGTGCGGTCCGAGAGGGCGTCGCCCGCCAGGCTCGGTTCGTCGACGGCCAACACAGCGATCTCATGCTCTACGGCGTGCTGGCGGAGGAGTATGCCGTCACAGCTGACCGCGCCCGGCGGCGACGTCCATTGCTGAAGCGCAACACCAAGGTCAGCTAAAAGCCGGAGATTCGTCGGAGCGCCGTTCGGCGGCGGTCAGCTTGTGATCTTTGGTCCAGAGCCCGTTGCGTCGATAGCGCTCGACTGATGTCCGATTCTCATGTGGGCCACGTCACGCTGGAGTATGTTGTCGAGAACAACATTCGCTCCAGCTCGACCGCCCACAGGCGGTGGTTCCACGAAAGGCCCACGCTCATGCGTCAGGGGATCTTCGGCATCGCGGCCGTCTCGTTCGCACTTCTCACCACTTCGCTCACCGCCTGCGGCGACGACACTACGAACTCCTCGGGAGGCGGCGCCAAGATCGGCGTGATCCTGCCCGACAGCAAGACTTCGGCGAGGTGGGAGACAGCGGATCGCAAGTATCTCCAGCAGGCGTTCGACGCCGCGGGGGTCAAGGCCGACATCCAGAATGCCCAGGGCGACAAGAACGCCTTCCAGACCATCGCGGATCAGATGATCACCAACGGCGCCTCGGTGCTGATGATCACCAACCTCGACAGCGGCACCGGCAAGGCGGTCATCCAGAAGGCCAAGTCGCAGGGCGTGACCGTGATCGACTACGACCGGCTCACCCTCGGCGGCGGTGCGCCGTACTACGTGTCGTTCGACAACGTGAAGGTCGGCCAGCTCATGGGCGACGGACTCGCGAAGTGCCTGGCCGACAAGCAGGCGGTGAAGCCGGTGGTCGCCTACCTCAACGGCGGTCCGACGGACAACAACGCCGCCCTGTTCAAGAGCGGTTACGACGGCGCGCTGAAGCCGAAGTTCGACGCGGGCGAGTACGTGAAGGGCCCGGATCAGGCCGTCCCGGAATGGGATAACACCAAGGCGGGCACCATTTTCGAACAGATGCTCACCGGCACCCCGAACCTCGAGGGTACCGTCGCGGCCAACGACGGTCTGGCCAATGCCGCCATCGCCGTGCTGAAGAAGCAGAAGCTCAACGGTCAGATCCCGGTGACGGGTCAGGACGCCACCGTGCAGGGTCTGCAGAATGTGCTGGCCGGTGACCAGTGCATGACCGTGTACAAGGCGATCAACCTCGAGGCCGCCGCCGGCGCGAAGCTGGCGATCGCGCTGGCCAATGGCGAGAAGGGCGAGGCACCGAGCACCGTCGACGATCCCGAGGCGAAGACGAAGGTGCCCGCGGTGCTGCTCGAACCCAAGGCGATCTTCAAGAACAACGTGAACGACGTCGTGGCGGACGGTTTCGTCGACAAGGCGGAGCTGTGCACCGGTGAATTCGCGAAGCTCTGCGCGGATAACGGCGTCCGCTGATGACCGATAGCCCGCTCATCGAATTGCGCGGATTAGAGAAGAGCTTCGGCCCGGTGCACGTGCTGCACGATATCGACTTCTCCGCCTACCGCGGTGAGGTGACGGCACTGGTCGGCGATAACGGCGCGGGCAAGTCCACCCTGGTCAAGTGCATCGGCGGCACCCATGCGATCGATGCGGGTGAGGTGCTGTTCGACGGAGAGCCGGTGCAGATCGGCAATCCGAGGGACGCGGCGGAACTGGGAATCGAGATCGTCTATCAGGATCTCGCGCTGTGCGACAACCTCGACATCGTGCAGAACATGTTCCTCGGCCGCGAGAAGAAGCACGGCATCGTGCTCGACGAGTACGGCATGGAGGAACTGGCGGGCGCGACACTGGCCGGTCTGTCGGTGCGGACGGTGAAATCCGTGCGGCAGAAGGTAGCGAGCCTGTCCGGCGGGCAACGCCAGACCGTCGCCATTGCCAAGGCCGTGCTGTGGAACAGCAAGGTGGTGATTCTGGACGAGCCGACCGCGGCGCTCGGTGTCGCCCAGACTCAGCAGGTACTCGAACTGGTGCGCCGCCTGGCCGACAAAGGCCTTGCGGTGGTGCTGATCTCGCACAACATGAACGACGTCTTCGCGGTTTCGGATCGCATCGCGGCGCTGTATCTGGGCCGGATGGCGGCGCAGGTACGGACCGCCGATGTGACCCATTCGCAGGTCGTCGAACTGATCACTTCCGGCCGCAGCGGGAGCCTCGGAATCGGAGTGCAGGCATGAGTGTGGTCGTCAAAGACAAGGCCGCCGAGCCTGCCGCACCGGTAACCGAATTGGTCACCGGCTATGTCGCGCGGATTCGCAGTGGCAACATGGGCGCACTGCCCTCGGTCATCGCTCTGGTCGTGCTGTCGGTCGTGTTCTGGATCGCGCGGCCGGTGTTCATGACCCAGGGCAATATCGCGAACCTGCTCACCCAGGGTGCCGCCATCGCGGTGATCGCGATGGGTTTGATCTTCGTGCTGCTGCTCGGGGAGATCGACCTGTCGGCCGGCTTCACCAGTGGTGTGTGTGCCGCGGTGCTCGCGGTATTGCTCACCGACAAGGGCTTGCCCTGGTACGCGGCGGTGCTCGTGTCGCTGCTCACCGGTGTCGTGATCGGGCTGACCATCGGTGCGATCGTGGTGAAGATCGGTGTCCCGTCGTTCGTGGTGACGCTGGCCGCGTTCCTGGCGCTGCAGGGTGTCGCGCTGAAGATCATGGACAACGGCCGCAATATCTCCATTCACGACGAGACGATCCTGGCGATCGCCAACAAGAATGTGCCGCCCCTGCTCGGCTGGGTCATGTACCTGGTGCTGCTTGCCGGGTTCTCGTTCGTGCAGTACCGAAAGTTGCGGGCGCGCAACATACTCGGGCTCACCGGCGAGACGGCGCCGGTGGTCGCGTTGCGGATCGCGACGGTCGCGCTCATCGCGGGGATTGCGGTGCTGGTGCTCAATGACGAGCGCAGTCGCAATCCGGAGGTCAACTCGCTGCAGGGCATGCCGATCGTGGTGCCGATCATTATCGCGCTACTGCTGCTGTGGACTTTCGTGCTCAATCGCACCCCGTTCGGCAGGCATATCTACGCGGTCGGCGGCAGCGTGGAAGCGGCTCGGCGTGCGGGCATCCCGGTCGATCGGATCAAGATCAGCGCCTTCGTGCTCTGTTCGACGATGGCTGCCGTCGGCGGATTGATCGCGGCGTCGCGGGCCAATTCCGTCGATCCGAACACCGGTGGTTCCGACGTTCTGCTCACGGCGGTCGGTGCTGCGGTGATCGGTGGTACCAGCCTGTTCGGTGGTCGCGGCCGGATGCTCGACGCGCTGCTCGGCGCCGCGGTGGTGGCGGTGATCAACAACGGGATGGGGCTGATGGGCTACAGCGCGGGCACGAAATTCGTTGTGACAGGATTTGTCCTGCTGCTCGCGGCGGGGGTGGACGCGCTCTCGCGCAAGCGTTCGCTGCCAGGTAGTTGACCATCGACCGGGAAGGCTGGGCCGGATGAGGGCTGCACCCGCCCCGGACGAGATCCGAACGCGCAATCTCGCCGTGCTGCTGCGCCACGTCCATCTGAGCGGCCCGGTATCGCGGGCGGAGCTGGCCGAGCGAATGGGCCTCAATCGCAGCACGATTCTGGCTTTGACCACCGATCTCGCCGCTGCCGGGCTGGTGAGTGAGGAACTGCCACGCCAGACCGGCAGAGCCGGGCGGCCGTCGCTGGTGGTGCGGCCGGAGTCGGAGCGGGTGTACGTGCTCGCGCTGGATGTCGGCGCGGACCGGCTCGCGGTGGCGCGGGTTGGTCTGGGCGGGGTGATTCTCGACCGTCGCGAAACACCGCGTGACAGTGCGGCATTCGATCCAGAGGAAGTGATCGAATCGCTGGCGGTGATGGCGCAGACCTTGGTCGCCGCGGCGGGGCCCGACAGCGTTCGCGTCGGTGTGGGTCTCGCGTTCTGTGGCATGGTCCGTCAGGGTGACGGTGTTGTGCGGTACGGGCCGAATATCGGCTGGGTCGATGTGCCGGTCGGTGCGAAACTGTCGGAGCGGCTCGGTGTTCGGGTCGTGGTCGGCAACAATGCCAACCTCGGCGCGCTGGCCGAGCGCGAACGCGGGGTCGGCGCCGGGGTGTCGGACCTGATCTACCTGCACGGTGAAGTCGGCATCGGTGGTGGCGTGATCATGGGCGGCGAGTTGCTCGGCGGTGAGGGTGGCTACGGCGGCGAGGTCGGGCACATGATCGTGAACCCCGGCGGGCGGGCGTGCCGGTGTGGGTCGCGCGGCTGCCTCGAGGCCGAGGCGGGGGAGCTGGCGTTGATCGCGGCGGCGGGGCGTGCCGACCTCAGTGGGCGGGCGGCGGTCGAAGCGATCGTCGACGCGGCCGCCCGCGGCGACGCCACCGCCCGCGACGCGCTGCACCAGGTCGGCGACTGGCTCGGCTACGGGGTGGCTAACCTCGTCAATATCTTCAACCCGACGATGGTTGTGTTCGGCGGGGTGCTGCGCGAGGTCTATCTCGCCTCGGCCGCCCAGGTCCGCAGCAGGCTGGCCGAGAACGGACTGCTCGCGGTCCGTGAACGGGTCCGGCTGCGCACCTCGGCGCTGGCCGACGACGCGCCACTGATCGGGGCCGCTGAACTGGCGTTCGCCGACGTGCTGACCGACCCGTTGCAGACACTGGCGCGTAGCTCCGCAGGTTGACCGGTCGGCGTCGGCAGGGCGGCTATCGTGAAAGACATGGCGACGACCACCAGGATCGGCACGCAGATCAACGCGCCTCGTTCGACCGTCTACCGGCTGCTGCTCGATGGCGACGCGGTGGCTGCCTGGATGATGCCCGACGGGATAACTGTCGATGTGCACCGGTTCGAGCCGGTGGAGGGCGGATCGTTCTCGATCACCCTCACCCACGACGATCCCACCAACGTGGGCGAGACGGGGCAGCCCCACGATGCGGGAACGGTGCGCCAGCAGCACGACGCCTACTTCGGGACGTTCCGCTCGCTGACCCCGGATGAGCAAGTGGTCCAGGTGCTGGAATTCGTCACGGAGAAGCCGGGCATGACCGGGGCGCAGACCATCACCTTCACCCTGACAGACGCTGACGGCGGCACCCACCTCGACGTACTGCACGAGGGGGTACCGCCAGGGCTCAGCTCCGCCGAGAACCAAGTCGGCTGGCAGATGGCGTTGACGAAGCTGGTAGCGCTCGCCGAGCGGGGCACGACCGACTGAGTTCCCCTACCGACAGCACGGGTCAGCGCACCGGCCGACCCGGCTCCGGGCTCGAGGTCAACGTACGGCGTCGTCCGCGCGGGGTGTGATTCCCGAGGCGGGGACGAGGTTCCACGTTTCGAGCTGCCTGCGGATCTGTTCGGCCGCGTCGATATTGAGTGGTCCGCTCGTCCACAGCGCGTACGGCAGATTGAAGAACCGGCTCTCGCGGACCGCGCGCAGACCGTTGATACCGGGCTTGGAACGCAGCATTTCCACCTTCTGCGCGTAGCTCTGGCCGGGGTAGTCGACGAACATGATCGCGTCCGGGTCGGCGGCAGCGAGCCGCTCCCAGGAGACCTTGGTCCAGGTGTCGTCGACATCGTCGAGGATGTTGCGGGCGCCCGCGGCTTCGAGGATCGCTTGCGGCGCACCGTATCTCCCGCTGGAGAAGATGGTGTCGGTGCCGCTGTCGAACAGGAATACGGTCGGGGTTCGCGCCGGTTTCGGGGCGGCGGTCAGGGCGGCGAGCCGGTGGTCGAGGTCGGCGGTGACCTCCCGCGCGCGGTCGGGGTGGCCCGTGATCGTGCCGAGGTCGGTGAGGTCGGTGCGCAACGCGGTCCATGGTTCGACGGTGCCGCGTGCGGCGGCGCCGTCGAGTTGGCGACAGCTCTCGGTGAGCACGTAGGCGGCGATGCCGTCCTTGCGCAGTGATGCGGGGGTGAGGTTGCTCGCCTCGTCGTAGCCGTAGCTCCAGCCGGCGACCATCACATCCGGGCGCTGGGCGAGCACCGTCTCGCGCGAGGGATACTCGGGGGCAACAGAGTTCAGGCCGTCGACGATGTCGGCGCCGTAGTGCGCGCGCAGGGTGTCGGCGTCGCGCTGGATGCTCGAGACCGCGGCGACCTGGTTCTGCGCACCGAGCGCGAGCACCATCGAGATGAGATTGCCGTCGTTGACGAACAGTCGCTGTGCGGGGGCGGGGAACTGGGATTCCTTGCCGCAGTTGAGGATCGGGATCGTCGTCGCGGACTGCGTGGTGGTGCCGGTGCACGCCGTCAGAACGGCGGCCAGGGCGGTGGTGGCCAGGATCCGGCCGTGGGTCTTCATCATCGCGCCTCTCGCGGGGTGATCAACAGGTGGTTTTCGCCGGTCAGCGGGTGCTGGACGCGCGTGGCGTCGACACCGAATACCTCGGCGACGACATCGGCTGCCAGCGCCTGTGGCGGTGGTGCCGGTGCTCGGGTGGAACCGTTGTGCAGCACGATGATTCGGTCGCAGTAGCGATCGGCCAGCGACAGATCGTGCAGGGCGGCGACGACGGTCCGGTTCAGGTTCCGCATCAGGGTGAGCAGCTCGAGCTGATGGGTGACGTCGAGATGGTTGGTCGGTTCGTCGAGCAGCAGTACCGGGGTGTCCTGTAACAGCGCCCGTGCCAACAGAACCCGTTGCCGTTCGCCGCCGGAGAGTTGCTGCACCTGCCTGCCCGCGAAGCCGTCGAGGTCGACTGCCGCCAAGGCCTGTGCCACACGGCGCTGTTCGCGCGGACCACCGAGTCCCCATGGCGGCAGATAAGGGGTCAAGCCGAGGGCGACTACCTCGCCGACCAGCATGTCGGCGGGCGGGTCCTCGTCCTGCGCCACCAATGCCACGGCCGCGGCGCGCTGTCGAGGTCCGAGAGAATGCAGCACTTGCCCGTCGACGAGCACCTTGCCTTGCCTGGGCTTTCGCACCCCTGCCAGCACGCGAAGCAATGTCGACTTGCCGCTGCCATTGGGCCCGACAATCCCGATGGTCTCCCCGGGCTCGATCGAGAATTCCGCGCCGACCACGATATTCCGTCGGCCGACCGTGCAGGTGAGCCCGACGGCTCGTAATCGGCCGGGCTCGGCCCGAGCGTGCGAATCGGGCTCCGTCGTAAGGGGTCCTGGGGTCTGCGGTCGGTTGGTGGCGCGGTTCGGCTCCCGATCGTCCGGGGCGGCGGCGGTCGGCGCAGGTCGCGGTCGGGGTTCGTCATCGCGGGCAGGCACACGTCGGCCGAAGGTGTACAGGCGGCCGCTCATGATCCGCCGAACTGGTAGCGGCGCCTGCCCATCAGCAGCAGGAAGGTCGGAGCGCCGATCAGGCCGGTGAGTACACCGACCGGGATCTCGGTGGGGCGCACCAGTATTCGGGTGGCGGCGTCGGCGACCACCAGGAACAGCGCACCGCCCAGCGCGCAGGTAGGGAGCAGGTTGCGGTGGCGGGGGCCGACGATCATCCGTGCGGCGTGCGGGACGACCAGACCGACGAAGCCGATGCCGCCGGACACCGCGACCAGGACACCGACGAGCACCGCGAGCAGCACGAACAGGCCGATGCGCAGGCGTTGCACCGGGACGCCGACCGACGACGCGGTGTCCGCGCCGAGCGTGAGCGCGTCCAACCAGCCCGCGCTCGCCATGAGGATCGCGCCGCAGGCCACCACCACGGTCAACGGCAGGGCGAGGGTCGTCCAATCGGCACTGGCGAGACTACCGAGCAACCAGAACAGCACCGACTCCGCCGCCGCGGGATCGGTGCTGCGAAAAACGAGGAAACTGCTGAACCCGGCGAACGCCGAACCGAGCACGGTGCCGGTGAGCACCAGCCGCAGCGGGGTGAGACCGCCCTGGGCGAACGCGATCAGGAACACCAGGGTCGCGGCGCCGAACGCGCCGACCAGCGCACCGCCGGACAGCGCCCAGATGCCCGCACCGGCGAACAACCCGGAGGTGATGACCGCGGCCGCGCCGACACCGGCGCCGGAGGAGACGCCGAGCAGGAAGGGATCGGCCAGTGGGTTGCGCACCAACGTCTGCATCGCCGCACCGGCCAGTGCCAATCCGGCGCCGACCACCGCCGCCAGTAGCGTGCGTGGCACCCGGAGCTGCCAGACGATGGTGTCGAGGCCGAGATCGGTGGGTGTCGCGCCGGTGAGCCGGGCGATGAGGGTGTCGAGCACCGCGGACACGGGCACGATCTCCGCGCCGAATCCGGTGGCACCGATCATGGCCGCCAGCAGTAGCACCCCGAGCAGGGGCAGTGCGAGCGAGATCCGGGTACGGATCATCGCGAATTCTCCACAGGCAAGGCGCGGCCCTTTCAGAGGGTGTCCCGGCGAGGGAGGTCTGACTTTCGCCGCGAGGCGATCACAGTGGCGCGACCGTTCCGGAGTGACACCGGATTCCCGCACCCGCAGGGAATGACGCCCAGACTCTAACGCGGCACTCAGTGCCAACCAGGAGCCGGGCCCTTCGAATCATGGAAAGGCTAATGGTGTTCGGGGGCGATCGTGATTGCTTGAATCCCTCTATGTACCGACCGAACACCTTTCGACCCGGCCTGCGTGGCCGCGCCACCGCCGCACTGCTCGCGATGACAACCGTTGCGACGCTCGGCCTGACCGGCTGCGCACCGGGCAACGACGCACCGGTCGGCACCCCCGACGCGCCGCTGCCGACCGAGGTTCCGCCCGGGACCACGCTCGTCGTCGCCGATCAGCAGGAACGGCTGCAATCGGCGCTGCGGCTGTCCGGCGAGCTGGACAAGCTACCGTTCACGATCGAGTTCGCGAACTTCGTCGGTGGTCCGGCCATCCTCGAGGCCTTCCGGGCGGGCGCGGCCGATGTCGGCCAGGTCGGCGATGTGCCGCCGATCCACGCGCTGGCCGCGGGGCAGGACGTGCCGATCATCGGCTCCTATCAGACCAACCCGAAGGCGATGAAACTCGCTGTCGCACCGGGCCGTTCGATCTCGAAGCTGACAGATCTGAAGGGCAAGAAGATCGCCTACGCCGAGGGCACCGCCCAGCAGGCGTCGGTGCTGAAGGCACTCACCAAGGCGGGCCTGAAGCCCACCGATGTGGAGCTGGTCCGGTTGCAGCTGGCCGAATTCCCGGACGCGGTGCGCACCGGTCAGGTCGATGTCGCGCCGCTGATCGAACCCAATGTGACCAGGTTCCTGCGCACCCAGGGCACCTCGCTGATCCCGGACTCCGAGACCACGGGCATCTACAGCGGCCTCGCCTATGTGTACGCGCGTCGGGCGGTGGTCCAGGATCCGGCGAAGGCCGCCGCGACCCGCGCCCTGGTCGGCGCGTTCGTGCGGGCCTGGCAGTGGACCAACACCCATCGCGAGGAATGGGCGAGCCGCTACTACGTCGACAGCCAGAAGGTCAGCGCCGACGATGCCGCGCGGATCGTCGAATCGCTCGGCACCTTCACCTTCCCGCACCTGGACCAGCAGCTGATCGCCCGGCAGCAGAGCACCATCGACGCGATCGACGCCGTGGGCGAGCTGCCCAAGAAGATCAAGGCCGTCGACGGTTTCGATCTGCGCTTCGATGCCGCGGTCACCGAGGCCGTCACGGCCAGCGGGGCGGCGTTCGCGCCGGCGGCGGGCTGATGGCCACCCTCGATATCGGCGTGCTGCGCCGGATCAGGACGAGCGCGGCCCCGGTCGAGGCGCTCGCCCCGCGTGGACGGGGCAGGCGCAGGCTGGGACCCGGCAAGCCCATCCCGTTCGGTTTCGCCCTCGGACCGGTCCTGCTCATCGGCACCTGGGTGGTCGGATCCGCGATCGGCGCCATCGACCCGGAGACACTGCCCGCGCCATGGACGGTCGCGCAGACCGCGGGTGAGCTGATCGCCGACGGCCGGTTGCAGTCCAACCTGCTGACCTCGTTGCAGCGGGCCGTGATCGGCCTCGTCCTCGGTGTGGCGATCGGCGTGGTGCTCGCGCTGGTCTCGGGGCTGAGCCGGCTCGGTGAGGCGGTGGTCGACGGTCCCGTGCAGATCAAGCGGGCGATCCCGACGCTGGCGCTGATCCCGTTGTTCATCGTCTGGTTCGGGATCGGCGAGCAGATGAAGCTGATCGTGATCACCACCAGCGTGCTCATCCCGATCTATATCAATACCCATGCCTACCTGCGCAGCGTCGACGCGCGCTATGTGGAACTGGCCGAGACGGTCGGGCTGTCGCGGTGGGGTTTCCTGCGGCGGATCGCGCTGCCGGGTTCGCTACCGGGGTTCTTCCTCGGGTTGCGGCTGGCGGTGACGATTTCCTGGCTGGCGCTGGTGGTGGTCGAACAGGTCAACGCGACCAGCGGCATCGGCTACCTGATGACGCAGGCGCGCACCTACGGCCAGATCGACGTGATCGTCGTGGGTCTGGTGATCTACGGACTGCTCGGACTGTTCGGCGACCTCGCCGTGCGGGCAACGGAACGAAAGGTGCTGGCATGGCGACAGACACTGGGCGACTGAGCTCCGAGGAGCGGGCAGTCGTACGCACCCGCGAGCTCACCCGCGGCTTCGGCAAGCGAATCGTGTTGAACGGCATCGATATCGAGATCCGGCGCGGTGAGTTCGTCGCGCTGCTCGGGCGCAGCGGTTCGGGCAAGAGCACCCTGTTGCGGGCGCTGGCCGAACTCGATTCCGAGGTACCCGGTTCCGGCGAGCTCACGGTGCCGACGCAGCGCGCGGTGGTGTTCCAGGATTCGCGGCTGCTGCCGTGGGCGCGGGTGCTCGACAATGTGGTGCTCGGGTTGACCGGGCGCGACGCGGACCGGCGCGGGCGGTCGGCACTGGCCGAGGTCGGGTTGGCCGGTCGCGAGAAGGCGTGGCCGCGTGAGCTTTCCGGTGGTGAACAGCAGCGGGTGGCGTTGGCCAGATCACTGGTGCGTGAGCCGGAACTGCTCCTGGCCGACGAACCGTTCGGCGCGCTCGACGCACTGACCAGGATTCGGATGCACGCCCTGCTCCAGGCGCTGTGCGAGCGGCACCGGCCCGCCGTGCTGCTGGTGACCCACGACGTGGACGAGGCCGTGTTGCTCGCCGATCGGGTGCTGGTTCTCGACGAGGGCCGGATCACGATCGACCAGCGCATCGAGACCCCGCGCCCGCGCAGGCACGCGCACCCGGAGTTCGTCCGGCTGCGGGAGGCGCTGCTGACCGGGCTCGGTGTCGACACAACGGAATCAGAGAAAGTGAAACAGGCGTCATGAGTGCACCGCGTCAACTGAGTCTCAACGCGTTCATCTACCCGTCCGGGCACCACGAGGCTGCCTGGCGGCATCCCGACAGCAGGCCCGACCGCATCTACGACGTCTCCTACTACCAGGAGATCGGGCGCACCGCGGAGGCGGCGAAGCTCGACGCGGTGTTCTTCGCCGACGGTCCTGCCCTGCGCACCGACGTGCGTCACAATGCCGCGCCCGGCCTCGAGCCGATCACCTTGCTCACCGCGATCGCCGCGGTGACAACACATCTGGGCCTGATCGCGACCGCGTCGACCACCTACTACGAGCCCTACAACCTGGCGCGGCTGTTCTCCTCGCTCGACCACATCTCCGGTGGACGCGCGGGCTGGAACATCGTCACCACCGGAACCGACCTCGCCGCAGCCAACTTCGGGCTCGAACGACACCCCGATCACGCCGAACGCTACGCCCGCGCACGGGAATTCGTCGACGCGGTGGTCGGGCTGTGGGACAGCTGGGAGGACGACGCGATCGTGCTCGACCGCGCCGCCGGGGTGTACGCCGATCCGGCCAAGATCCATCCGATCGACTTCGTCGGCGAACATCTCAGTGTGCGTGGGCCGTTCAACTCGGCACGAACACCGCAGGGACGTCCGGTGCTGGTGCAGGCGGGGGCATCGAACGAGGGTCGCGCCTTCGCGGGCAAGTACGCGGAGGCGATCTTCACTGCACACCAACGACTTTCGGACGCGCAGTCCTTCTATGCCGATATCAAGTCGAAGGCCACCGAGTTCGGCCGTACTGCCGACGAGGTGAAGATTCTACCGGGGATCAGCCCGTTCATCGCCGATACCGAGGCCGCCGCACTGCGTTTGGAGCGCGAGTTCAACGAGCTGACCGTGCCCGAGTACGGGATCAAGCAGCTGGAATCGATCACCGGCACCTCGCTGCGCACCTTCGCGCTCGACGAGCCGGTGCCCGTGGAGGTGTTCGCGGGGGCGGGCGATGTCACCGACAACGCGCGCAGCAGATTGCAGGTGGTGGCGGGGATCGTCGAGCGGGAACGGCCGACCCTGCGTGGGCTGCTGCACCGGCTGGCGGGTGCGCGCGGGCACCGGGTGTTCGCGGGGACGCCCGAGCAAGTGGCCGACACCATCGAGGAGTGGTTCACCCAGGGCGCGGCAGACGGTTTCAACGTGATGCCGCCCTACTACCCCGGTGGGCTCGAGGTGTTCGCCGAAACGGTGGTGCCGATCCTGCAGGAGCGCGGGCTGTTCCGCACCGAATACACCGGGACCACGCTGCGTGACCACTTCGGATTGGCCCGCCCGGAGAGTAGATTCGCTCGTCCTGCCGCGCTCGCGGGATGACGGTGGGCTGTCGTAGTGGGGACGCGATGACGGCATCGGCGCGATCACGACGTGGCCGGGGACCTGCGGTGGCCCGCCGGTCGGCGGCGACCCGGTGAACGTGACCGCGCGGTCCGATCTGACGAACGATGTGGGCGGACCGCCGACCCGGTTGCGGTCCATGGCACTGGCGGTGTTCGTGCCGTCGGCGGTGTACGGAATCGGTTCGGGCGCGGCGGCTCCCATGCTGCCGCTGCACGCGCTCGAACTCGGCGCATCGGTCGGAACCGCGGGTGTGGTGGTCGCGATGATGGGCTTCGGGCTCATTCTCGGTGATCTGCCCGCGGGGTGGCTGGTGGCGCGCACCGGTGAGCGCAAGGCGATCGCACTCGGCTCGTTGACCTGCGCACTGGGCCTGCTCGTGGCCATTCTCGCGCCGAATATCGCCGTGTTCGCGGTCGGGCTGCTGATCAACGGTGCTTCGGGTGCGGTGTGGGGCCTGGCCAGACAGACCTACATCGTGGCCGTGGTGCCGAGCGTCGATCGGGGACGGGCCTTTTCGGCGCTGGCCGGGTGGATGCGGTTCGGGTTCTTCGCCGGACCCTTCCTCGGCGCGGGTGCGGTGCATTGGCTCGGCCCGGTCGGCGGGCTGTGGATCCAGCTCGTCGCCATGCTCGTCGCGGGCGCGCTGGTGTTCGCCATGCCGGAGACCGATGGGTCGCCGACGGTGGTCAGCGACAACACCATTCGCGCCGTGGTGGCCGAGCATCGCAAACTGCTGAGCACGCTCGGACTCGGCGCCCTGCTCATGGGAGCGGCACGGGCGGCACGGCAATCGCTGCTGCCGTTGTGGGCGGTGCACATCGGTGCTGACGCGGCGACCACCAGCATCGTGTTCGGTATCGCGGGCGCTGTCGACGTGCTGATGTCGTATCCGGCCGGAATCTGGCTGGATCGCTACGGCCGCAGGGCGATCGGCGTTCCCGCGATGATCGCTTTCGCCGCGGGGTACGCTGCGTTGCCGTTCGCGGGGTCGGTGGTCGGGCTGACCGCGGTCGCCGTGCTGCTCGGCTTCGCCAACGGGTTGAGCAACGGCGTGATCATGACCGTCGGCGCCGATGTGGCGCCACCCGGTCAGCGCGCGGAATTCCTCGGCGCCTGGCGGCTCACCCACGACATCGGGATGTTCGCGGGCCCGATCGCGGTCGGCGCGATCAGCGCGGTGACGGTGCTCGGCGCGGCGGCGGGCGCGCTCGCGGTGGCGGGCCTTGGCGGCGCGGCCGCGATGTATCGCTGGTTCCCCGGGCTCCCGGTGGCCCCGGTCACGGTGCCCGAACCGAAGGCCGCGGATCTTCGCGAGCCCCGGGAGTCGGTGGACAGCAACTGACCGGGCCTACGACCAGGCGGGGTCGCGTCCGGTGAGGCCGAGGATGCGGTCAAGGAGAGGAGCGGTGGCCGCGACGGGCACTTCGGGGCCGTAGATGCCCATCTGGCGCCCCTGTTCGGCGGTGGCGGCCGTCTCGTTGTAGGTCTCGCGCAGCAGGTCGTCGTCCCAGTGCGGCGTGGTACCGAGGGCGCGAGCGAGGTCCCAGCCGTGGACGATCAGTTCGCCGACCACCATCCCGCCGACCAGCGGTGCGGGGAGTTCCATGGGTCCGCCCATGTGGGTCACTCCCTGCCACGCGGCGGGGTCACGCCAGGCGGTGGTGAGCGCGTCGAGGTGCGCGTCGAGGGCCGCGACCCAATCGCCCGCGCTGAGGTCGACATCGGATTCGGCGGTCGCCGGGGGTGCGACGGCTTCCTTGTGCGCGGCGCCGACCAGCGACGGGCCCCAGAAGAGCAGGTGGTTGATCAGGGCCCGGACATCGAACTCGGCGCAGGGAGTCGGGTCGGACAGCCGAGCGGGATCGACCGTGCGGATGAGCTTCGACAGTGGTGTCGCGGCGCGAGCCACGCGTTCGTTTTCGGACATGTACCGAGGTAACCACCGCGACGCGGCGGTGTCTTGAACAAACGCGACATAGACTCGCCGGGTGGAACGCGACCCGCGCGAACTGGGCGGTGCCTGGCAGATGTCGCAGCGCCACAGGTTCATCGCACCGTCGGCTGACCTGGCGCGGTATGTCGATCGGTATTGGGTCGTCACCTGGGATTACGAGCGGCCGTATCGGCAGTTGGTCGTGCCGCTGCCGAACGTGCACCTGACTTTCCGTGACGGTCGCGCCGAACTGCACGGCCCCTCGTCCTCGCATGTCTACCGCGAGCTCACCGGCTCGGGTTCGGTGTTCGGTGTCGCCTTCCGGCCCGGCGTGTTCCGTCCGTTCCTGGACGGTCCGGTGGCCGACCTGCGGGATCGAATGGTCGACGCGGCAACAGTTTTCGGCCCGGAGTTGCCCGATCCGGTGGATGTCGGGTCGGTCGAGGGCTACCTCCGCGCGCACCTGCCCGTCACCGACCCGGAGGCCGAGCGGGCAGGGCGGATGGTGGCGATGATCGCCGACGACACGGGCATCACCACGGTCGATGCGCTCGCGGGGCGCTGCGGGATGAGTGTCCGTCGAGTGCAGCGGTTGTTCGCCGAGCACGTCGGCATCGGGCCGAAATGGGTGATCCGCCGCTACCGCCTGCACGAGATCACCGAGCGGCTCGCCGACGGCGTCGACATCGACTGGGCGGCACTGGCCGCCGACCTCGGGTACGCGGACCAGCCGCACCTCAGTCGCGACTTCCGCAAGATCTTCGGCGAAGCACCGACCAGCTACGCGAAGCGGTACGGGTCGTTCGAGCAGTAACCGGCCCCGGCCCGTGTGAACCGAGGAGCGGCGACAGGTAGATCAGGGCACTCCGCGGGCGCCCCTACAGTGGAAGAATGTCGTCATTCGATCGGCATCCGTCTACCGTCGCGGATTTCGACGATGCGCGGCGGCGGGAACGGTTGCGCGAAACCCGGCTCGGACACGGTTGGCGTCGCTGGCGCCTGCCCAGGCTGGTGGTGCTGCGCATTATCGCGGTGCTGGGGGTCGCGATGATCGCGTTCGGTCAGTATTGGGTCCACGATGTCGTCCCCGAGCGTGCGCGCCTGGCGCAGACCGCGCCGGAACTGCTGCCCGTTCATCTGCCCGCCGACCCGCGGGATTGGGATACCGCGGTGGTCGATATGGTCGGGCTCGGGGGAGTCAACGCGGCCCCGACCGCCACAGCCTTGCCCGCGCTCAGCCGCCTCGGGGTGGTGTGGGCGGTGCGCTACGACAACGCGGGTATCGACACCAAAGTCATCGCCGAGATGATCGTGCGGGCGGCGCGGTACGGCAATGTGCGCAACATCGTGCTGGTCGGTCACAGTATGGGCGGGATCATCGCGCTGGAAGTGGCACGGCATATCCACCTGGGCAGCGATCGGCGATTGGTGGCCGTTGTGCTGGACTGCACACCGATGGACCTGGACGCGGTTCGACCCGAGAATCGGAGTCGCGGTGCCGATCTGGTGCGGTGGGTGGGCTGGTTGCCCGGCGCGAGGGAGAGCAGGCTGCTGCGCTTCGCGGTCGAGATATCGGCTCGGCGTGAACGTTTCGCGCAGCGCGACGGGCTGTTCTTCGACATCGACTTCACTGCCGCGCGCGAGGTGTCCGCAGAGGTGTTGCGCGACAAGATCTTCTCTCGCGATGCTGCCAGCAACGGATTGATCGAAGCGCAGTTCCTGGCGATCGTCGCGGGCGGTGGCGCCGCGGATCTACGGGCGCTCGGCAAGCCGAATCCGGACAAGCGAAACCCGGCGATCGTGTTCATCCGGCCCCGCGACGGGTCGCGCGATGACGTGGTGGACGTGGAGTATTCGCACAAGGTGCTGATCGAGCATTCCGGTGGCGTCGACGGCACCCTCTCGGTGGTGCGGCCGACTCGGATCGAGCATGCGAATCCGATTCAGCGGCCCCGCGAATACAACGAGGTCATCGAAACGCAGGTACTGCCGTTCGTGCGCCGCTATCAGGAAGCCAATCGCAACGATCCGCCCTGATCAGCGCATACGGGCCCCGAGAATGGTGCGCACGCCCGCGATGAACAGCTGCAAGCCGAAGTCGAATCGTGCGGTGGGGTCGGGGGTGTCGAGCAAGGGGGTGTTGTCCTCGGGCAGCGCGCCGACGGAGTCCATCTGCATGCGCGACTGCTCGTCGACGGTCTGGCCGAGCACGTAGTAGAGCAGGGTGTAGGCCGTGAGATCGGCTTCCTCCCTGGTCATGCCGGCCCGAATGACGATGCCCGCCAGGCGTTCACGCGCCTTGCTCGTGGTCAGGCGCGAGGCGTAGGTGGCCGAGACCAGCTCGGCGCCGTCGCGATAGGCGAGCAGGCAGTCACGCAGGCGATGCGCTAGTTCGGTGAGCTGCGCGGGCCATTCGGTGGCCGTGATCGGCTCGTCCATCGGCGCGAGAATCCGGTCGGCCACCGCGCCGAGCAGGGTCTGCTTGTCCTTGACGTGCCAGTACAGCGCACCCGGCTGCACCTGTAGCGAGCCGGCGAGCCGGCGCATCGTCAGGTCGGCGAGACCGTACTGATCGAGAATCGCGACGGCGGCATCGACCACATCCGTCTTCCGCAGTTGCACGCGCGTCCTTCCGTCCGAATGTCCGACCCGAGTGTCGTGACTCACTCGTAGCCGCTACCCTATCCTGAACACCGTTCAAGTTGCACGGCCACGCCGGGTGGATCACACCCACGGCTCGTGCGCACACCCCGTCGAAGGGACATCACGTCGTGACGCAGGCACCCGTCCAGACCGATATTCTGGCCATCGCCCGTGAGCAGGTGCTCGAGCGCGGCGAGGGCCTCACCGAGCAGCAGGCCGTCGAGGTACTGCGCCTGGGTGACGACCGCCTGGAAGCACTGCTCGAGCTCGCCCACGATGTGCGGATGAAGTGGTGCGGCCCCGAGGTCGAGGTCGAGGGCATCATCAGCCTCAAGACCGGCGGTTGCCCCGAGGACTGCCACTTCTGCTCGCAGTCGGGCCTGTTCCAGTCGCCCGTGCGCGCGGCTTGGCTCGACATTCCCAGCCTGGTCGAGGCGGCCAAGCAGACCGCCAAGACCGGCGCCACCGAGTTCTGCATCGTCGCCGCGGTGCGCGGTCCCGACGAGCGCCTGATGGCCCAGGTCGCCGCCGGTGTCGAGGCCATCCGCAACGAGGTGGACATCCAGGTCGCCTGCTCGCTCGGCATGCTCAACCAGGAGCAGGTCGACCAGCTCGCCGCGATGGGCGTGCACCGCTACAACCACAATCTCGAGACCGCCAAGTCGCACTTCCCGAAGGTGGTCACCACCCACTCCTACGAGGAGCGCTTCGAGACCCTGCGGATGGTGCGCGAAGCGGGCATGGAGGTGTGCTGTGGCGGCATCCTCGGCATGGGCGAAACCATCGAGCAGCGCGCCGAGTTCGCCGCGCAGCTGGCGTCGCTGAACCCCGACGAGGTCCCGCTGAACTTCCTCAACCCGCGGCCCGGCACCCCGTTCGGTGACCTGGAGGTGCTGCCCGCGGCCGACGCGCTGCGCGCCATCGCCACGTTCCGGCTCGCGATGCCGCGCACCATCCTGCGTTTCGCCGGTGGTCGCGAGATCACCCTCGGCGACCTGGGTGCCAAGCAGGGCATGCTCGGCGGGATCAACGCCGTCATCGTCGGCAATTACCTCACCACCCTCGGCCGTCCCGCCGAGTCCGATCTCGATCTGCTCGGTGAGCTGAGCATGCCGATCAAGGCGTTCAACGAAACGCTCTGAAACGCTGTGTACGATCGAGTATCGACCCAGGTCGCGGCCGTCGAGTCGCACTTCGCAGAGGCGGTAACAGCATTGGACGAGCGCGACAACCCGGTGCAGCGTGAGTCGATCGCGCCCGGACTCGACAGCGAGCGCTACAACCCGTTCACGGGTAAGCGGATCGTGGCCGGGCTCGCCGACGCGATGCCCGCGTCGGCGGCGCTCGGTCTGGAACCGCCGCGATTCTGCGAGCAGTGTGGTCGCCGGATGATCGTGCAGATCAGCCCGGATGGCTGGTGGGCCAAGTGCTCGCGGCACGGTGTCATCGAATCGGCACAGCTGGAACGCCGCTAGTGCTCGGCCGCGGGGAACGTCCGGAGGTGTTGCGTCGCGAGGTGATCGGCGTCGGCGTCGTCATCGCGGTGGTGCTGGTGGCGAGTGCGGTGGCCGGGGTGGTGTGGGGTCTGCTCGCACCGACCGAGCGGTTGCGGGTGACCCAGCCCGGCCGCGCCGCGGTGCTCACCGGCGAGAGTCTGCACCTGTTCGACGCGGTCGGGATGTTCCTGTGCATCGGCGCGGTGGTCGCGGTAGTGAGCGCGGCCGGTGCCTGGCGGATTCGGATCACGCGCGGGCCCGCTCTCGTGCTCGGCATGCTGTTCGCCTCGGGGCTGGGCGCCGCGCTGATGATGTGGATCGGGGAATGGGTTGCGGGCGTGCGTCATCCGCGTCCCGATGATCCGGCGATCGGCGAGATCGTCGCGCTGCCAGCGGAAGTCGGGACCGATCTCGCCCTGCTGATCCAGCCGTTCCTCGCTGCCCTTGTGCTGTTGTTCCTCGCCGCATTACACCCGGCCGTCGATCTCAATTCCGGCGCTGCCGGACTGCTCGGAGACCTACGCCCGGCCGATTTCGGTGACGAGTCCGACGACTACCGCCTGCCGTACGGTGCCGAACAGTATCGGCCCAGCAGCGATTTCGATCCGAGTTCGCAACCACGCGGCTGAGCCACCTCCGCGCGATACCATTTCTGCATAACAGCAGGTAGTGGTGCGAGAGGAACGGTCGTGGCATTCATCGGTGGTGGTCCGGTCGTCGAGGAACTGGACGCGAAATTCTGGCGGCTCACCGAACCGCTCATCTATCAGGGCGCGGTCGAAACCTTCACGGTGCCTGCCGGATTCCGCACCGACTTCGCCTCGGTGCCGCGTGCGCTGGTGTGGCTGATCCCGCGCTACGGCGCCTACACCAGGGGCGCGATCCTGCACGACTATCTCTGCCGCACAGCCGAAGTCGGGCCCGCAGATGCCGACGGGATATTCCGGCGCAGCCTGCACGAGGCCGGGGTATCAGTGCCCCGGCGCTGGATGATGTGGGCGGCGGTTCGCCTCGGCAGCCGGTTACGCGGGGCGCGTGCGGTCGATGTGCTCGGCTGGTTGCTGATCGCGGTGCCTTCCCTGGTGTTTCTCGCGGTCCCCGTGCTGGTGGTGACCGCGGCGCTGCTGGTGTTCTGGGTGGTCGAGCTGGGGTTCTGGGCCTTGGGCCGGGTCACGCGCCGCACCGCGGCGCCGCCGCCGAAGCCGCAGATGAAGACGGCCTGAGCTCGGATCTCACCCGGAATGGGGGAGGTGGCGCCACCTTCGCGTGGCTACCGTTCGGCGCATGTCCGAGCCGAGCACTGACACCGCAACCCCGGCCCCGCCCGCCGAATGGTCGATTCCGCGCGGCCTGATCGTGCTGCTCTCGCTCGGGGCGGCGGTGGTCACCATCGCGGGTCTGAAGGCCTTCTCCGGCATCGTCGGACCGGTATTCCTCGCCCTCATGCTGACCATCGCGGTACAACCGGTCCAGAGTTGGGCGCGGCGCAAAGGCTGGCCCGCCTGGCTCGGCATGGCCGCGGCGCTGGTGGCGGTGGTCGCGATTCTGTTCGGCATCGGTGGCGCGCTGGCACTGTCGGCGGTGCAGCTGGCCTCGCTGCTGCCCGACTACGCCGACAAACTCAACGACCTGCTCGACCACGCGCGCGGCTGGCTGTCCGATCTCGGGGTGAGCTCCGATCAGATCCACAAGGCGCTCAGCGGGATCGATGTGGGCAAGGCCGCCGGTTGGATCGAGCAGGTGCTGGGTGGTGTGCTCGGGGTCTTCTCGAATCTGTTCTTCGTGCTGGCGCTGCTGCTGTTCATGGCCGTCGACGGGATGACGATGGACCGTCGGCTGGCGATGGTGGCCCGGGAGCGGCCCGCGATCGCGCAGGCACTGGGCAGTTTCGTCACCGGGACACGCAAATACCTCATCGTGTCCACGGTGTTCGGCGCCATCGTGGCCGTGATCGATGGCGGGGCGCTGTGGTTGATGGGGGTGCCGCTGCCGATCCTGTGGGCGTTGCTGTCGTTCATCACCAACTACATCCCGAATGTGGGGTTCGTCGTCGGTGTCATCCCACCTGCGCTGCTCGCCCTGCTCGACAGCGGGCCGGTGCTGATGATCTGGGTGATCGTGGTCTATTCGGCGATCAACTTCGTGATCCAGTCGATCATTCAGCCCAAGTTCGTCGGTGATGCCGTCGGTCTCGGGGTGACCATCACCTTCCTGTCGCTGGTGTTCTGGGCGTGGGTGCTCGGTGCGCTCGGTGCGCTGCTGGCGATTCCGCTGACGTTGCTGGTGAAGGCGCTGCTGCTCGATATCGACCCGACGACGCGGTGGGCGGATGTGTTGATCGGTGCACCGATGGACAAAAAGGCTGCGCCGCAGCAGGAACCGGTTAGGTCCGCCGGTGCCGACGCAGTGGGAGACAGGGAATAGCGACCGCCGTGCATCGGTTCACCGGAAAACCGGTGGAATGTGGTCGTACCAGCTCCCTATCCTGGCAGCATCGTTATTTTCGGGGGAGGACCTTGACATGAGAACCGCAGCCGAGCAGGCCACTGCGCAGCCCACCGAGCGACCCGATCTGGTCGCCTGGCGCCGCCGCCATGCCCTGCGCAGTTCGTCGGCCGCCACCGCGGTACCCAGCGGACGCACCTATCGGCGCTCGTCGAAGCATCGCGATCGCCGCCACGACTCCTGAACGGGGCCGGGCTATTCCGGTTCCGTCCGAGTCAGCACCACCAGCGGCAACGGCTTGTCGACCTTGGCCTGATACTCGGCCAGCAGGGAATTCTCCGCCAGCGCCCACGCCGCGAACTCGTCGTATCGCGCGCCGGTGAGAACGTCGGCCATCGCCGTGAACTTCTCCCCACCCAACTCGATCGTCACCCGCGGATCAGCCTTGGCGTTGTGATACCAGGCCGGATACCGATCCTCGATGAACGAGCTCACATACATCACGTCGCCGCGATACAGCGCCCCCAACGGAACCACATGCGGTTTACCGCTTTTGGCGCCCGTCGTCGTCAACAACAACAGCGTGGCACCCGCGTAGTCGCCGCCGACCTGCCCGCTGTTCTCCCGGAATTCCCGAACCACGCCATCGTTCCAGCCGGCCATCTCGTCGGCCGAGTACTCCCGGTTCCACGGTGCGTCCGGGTCGTCGTACGAGGTGATCTCTTTCGCGTCCACGGGGTTGTTGTCCATGCAGGCAGTGTGACACCGGGCACCGACAACTTCGGCCGTCAGCGCGGTTCGCGCTCACATATCGAGCCCGAGATCGAGCACGCGCACGGAGTGCGTCAGGGCGCCGATAGCGAGGTAGTCGACACCCGTGCCCGCGTAGTCGGCGGCTTGTTCGAGCGAAAGCCCACCGGAGGACTCGAGTTTCGTGTCGGGCGCTGTGGTGTTGCGGCGCTGGACGGCGGCCTGCGTCTGCCAGAGCGGGAAGTTGTCCAGCAGCACCAGTTCGACGTTCTCGGCGAGCACCGCCTCGAGTTGTTCGAGGCTGTCGACCTCGACCTCGCAGGCGATATCAGGTGCCAATGCGCGGACCGCGCGCAGGGCGTTGACGACCGAACCCGCGGCCACCACGTGGTTGTCCTTGATCAGCGCGGCATCGCCGAGCCCCATCCGATGATTGACGCCACCGCCGACGCGGACCGCGTACTTCTGCAGGGCGCGCAGGCCGGGCAACGTTTTTCGGCTGTCGCGGATCTTGCACTCGGTGCCGTCGACGGCGTCGACCCAGGCGGCGGTCGCGGAGGCGATACCGGACAGGTGGCAGACCAGGTTGAGCATGGTCCGTTCGGCGGTGAGCAGGCCGCGGGTGGGCGCGACGATGCTCAGCACCGACGTGCCCGGCTCCACCCGGGTGCCGTCGGGGACACGCGCGGTGATCTCGTAGGCGCCCGCGCCGAGGACCTCGTCGAGCACGAGCAGCCCGACGTCGATGCCCGCGACGGTGCCGTGCTGGCGCGACACCACCGAGGCCTTGCTCACGGCGTCTTCGGCAACGGTGGCGACCGTGGTGACGTCGGGCCCGTAGCGCAGGTCCTCGTCGAGAGCGGTACGGATCAGCGTGAGCAGCTCGTCACGGTCCAGGGTGGCGTCCAGAGCCATCACTGCACTCCTGTTCTCGGGCGACTGTGCGCCGCGCCGATCGATCGGGCGGGCGACCTTCGCTCCGCCGGAATTGCTTGAACAACAGAACCGGGCCACCGGATGGCGGCGATTGTTACCGCATCCCTGCCGGCACGGGCTCGAAAGCGACTGCCGCAGTGGATAGCTCCAGTCCGCCGTGCTCGTCGAGGCGGACTTCGGTGCTGTGCCGCTGTTGGTCGACGGTCCCCGGATACTCCGAGCGTGTGTGGCAGCCGCGACTCTCCTGACGGGCTGCCGCCGCGAGCAGCAGCGCCCGCGCCGTCACGGTGAGCGCCGCGTCCTCGATACGTCGTAGGTGCGGCGCGGCGGTCACCGAATCCTCGACACTGTCGAGCATCGGCACCGTCGAAGTCGCCGCATCGATTCGACCCAGTGCCTCGGTGAGTCCGACGCCGTCACGCACGACGGAAGCATGCTCGGTCATCGCCTGTTGCACTACCGAACGATCGGCGAATTCCAGTGTCCACGACGAGATCTCATCGACCCGAGCGCGCACCCCGGCGCGCTCGACCGCCGCCGCGCCTGCCCGCTCGCCCACCACGAGCCCTTCGAGCAAACTGTTGGAGGCCAGTCGATTCGCGCCGTGCAGCCCGGTCCTGGCGACTTCGCCCGCGGCGTAGAGCCCCGCGACACCGGTCCGTCCGTGCGTATCGGTGAGAACGCCGCCGCACTGGTAGTGCGCGGCGGGCGCGACCGGAATCAGTTGCGCCGCAGGGTCGATTCCCGCCGCCAGGCACGAGGCGGTGATCGTCGGGAACCGCTGGGCGAACCCCTCGACGGCACGCGCATCGAGGAAGACATGGTCGGTGCCCAACGCCCGCATGCGCTCCGCGATCGCCCGCGACACCACGTCCCTCGGCGCCAGGTCGCCACGCGGATGCACGCCGGTGGTCACCGAATTGCCCTGGGAGTCGACGAGTATCGCGCCTTCTCCACGAACCGCCTCGCTGATCAACGGCCGCCTGCCCACCCCGCCCGGCGTGTAGAGCACGGTCGGATGGAACTGCACGAACTCGAGATCGGCCACCGCCGCCCCGGCCCACAATGCCAGCGCCACACCGTCGCCGGTCGCCCCCGGCGGATTGGTGCTCAGCGCGTAGAGGTGCCCGAGCCCGCCGGTGGCCAGCAGCACAGCGGGCGTGTGCACGACGCCGAATCCGTTGTCCGACACCGCGATAACGCCCCGCACGCCGTCGGGGCCGGTCACCACACGCAGCGCGGCGGCACCGAACAGCACCGGCAGCCCGGCCGCATTGAGCGCGCGCTGTACCTCGGCGCCGGTAGCGTCGCCACCGGCGTGGATGATCCGACGCGTGCTGTGCCCGCCCTCGCGGGTCCGCGAGATCTGTCCGTCACGACCGAGGTCGAATACCGCACCGAGGTCGGTCAGCGCGGCGACCGCGGCCTGCCCGCCCTCGACGATCGAACGCACCGCGTCGACCTCGCACAGCCCGGCACCGGCCTCGACCGTGTCACGCACGTGCGAGTCCACCGAATCACCGAGCGGTGCGACGACCGCGATGCCGCCTTGCGCGTACTGGGTCGACGTGTCGGTCGGACCGCCCTTGCTGAGGATGAGCACCCGCAGCCCACGCAACGACGCCGTGCGCGCCGCGGTGAGACCGGCGACGCCACCGCCGATGACGACCAGGTCGACCTCGGCTTCCCAGGAAACCGGAATCGTCATGGTCGTTACCGGCTCGACCCCGCGGTGGCGGTCATTCGCCACCGCCGGAGTTGCCGATGGCGATCATCCGCTGCACCGAGGCGCGACCGGCCTCGGCCATCGCCAGGTCCACCTGCACCTCGTCGGCACCCTCGACCAGGCAGCGCAGCAACGCGGCCGGGGTGATCATCTTCATGTACTTGCAGGACGCGCGATCGTTGACCGCCTGGAAGTCGATCCCGGGCGCCGCCTTGCGCAGCTGGTGCAGCATGCCGATCTCGGTCGCCACCAGCACCTGGTTGGAGCGCGACGCCTTCGCCGCGTCGATCATGCCGCCGGTCGACAGGATGTGCACCCGCTCGGCCGGGAACGCGCCCTCACCGGCCAGATACAGCGCCGAGGTGGCGCAACCGCACTCCGGGTGCACGAACAGCTCGGCATCGGGGTGGGTGCGGGCCTGCTCGGTGAGCTCGTCGCCGTTGATGCCCGCGTGCACGTGGCACTCGCCCGCCCAGATGTGCATGTTCTCGCGCCCGGTCTCGCGCTTGACGTGCGCGCCGAGGAACTGGTCGGGCAGGAACAGCACCTCACGGTCGGGGTCGATCGAGTCGACCACGTCGACGGCGTTGGAGGAGGTGCAGCAGATGTCGGTGAGCGCCTTCACCTCGGCGGTGGTGTTCACATACGACACCACCATCGCGTCGGGGTGCTCGGCTTTCCACGCGCGCAGTTCCTCGGCGGAGATCGAGTCGGCCAGCGAGCAGCCCGCGCGCTGGTCGGGGATGAGCACCGTCTTGGCCGGGCTGAGGATCTTGGCCGTCTCGGCCATGAAGTGCACGCCGCAGAACACGATGGTGCCCTCTTCGGCCTCGGCCGCGATGCGCGAGAGCGCCAGCGAGTCGCCGACGTGGTCGGCCACGTCCTGGATCTCGGGCAGCTGGTAGTTGTGCGCGAGGATGGTCGCATTGCGTTCGCGCGCCAGGCGGCGCACCTCCTGCGCCCATTCCGGCGTCGCCTCGACACCCGCGTAGCCCGTGGGTCCATCGAAGACCGAATCCATCAGCGTCCGCTGCGCAGTCGTCGTCGCCATGGTGGCTCCCTTCATCATGCGAGCGGCTCCATCGCCGCGATTCGCACCAAACCAGGTTTTCGACTTATAATCGAAAACGTGCCCCATAGTAACACCATCCACGAATCGCTCACCGCGGTGTTCCAGGTTCGCCGCTTTCCCCCGGGTATTTCCGCAGGTAGAGGTGCCAAGCATCCCGAGCTGGCGGTTCTGCTGTGGGAACGCGCGCTCGATCCGCAGAAGGGCACCTGGTCGCTGCCGGGCGGGCGGCTACGCGACGACGAGGACCTCGACACTTCCGCTCGGCGCCAGCTCGCCGAAAAGGTCGACGTGCGAGAACTGGCCCATCTCGAGCAGTTGTCGGTGTTCAGCAACCCCGACCGAGTCCCCGCTCCCCGCCGCATCGCGTCGGCCTACCTCGGCCTGGTTCCCCTCGCCACCGAACCCGAACTTCCGTCCGACACCACCTGGCACCCGGTCTCGAATCTGCCCGACATGTCCTTCGACCACGGCACCGTCGTCGACCACGCCCGCACCCGCCTGGCCGCCAAGCTCTCCTATACCAACATCGCCTACGCGCTGGCCCCGGACCTGTTCACCATGTCGACGCTGCGCGAGATCTATTGCGCCGCACTCGGCTACGACGTCGACACCACCAACCTCCAACGAGTACTGACCCGCCGCAAGGTGATCACCCCCACCGGTGTCACCGCGCCCTCCGGTCGAGCGGGAGGGCGCCCGGCGGCTCTCTACCGCTTCACCGACTCCGGCCTGCGCGTCACCGACGAATTCGCCGCGCTACGCCCACCGACCTGAGCGCGAGCCGCTCGCCATCGAGGCCTCGCATCCGGCAGGTCGGCTGCGAGGCTCCGGGGCGAATGGGAGTTTCAGGCTCGGGTCGGCAGCAATTCGGCGACAAGGGCTTCGACGCGGGACTTGATCTCGTCGCGGATCGGGCGCACCGACTCCACGCCTTTGCCCGCGGGATCTTCCAGGACCCAGTCGCGGTAGCTCACGCCGGGGAAGACGGGGCAGGTGTCGCCGCAGCCCATGGTGATGACGACGTCGGAGGTTTCCACGGCGTCGTAGGTGAGGATCTTCGGGGCCTGGTCGGCGATGTCGATGCCGAGTTCGGCCATCGCCGCGACCGCGGACGGGTTGACGGTTTCGGCGGGGGCGCTGCCCGCGGAGCGGACCTCGATGGCGTCGCCGGCGAGGTGAGCAAGGAATCCGGCGGCCATCTGAGATCGTCCGGCGTTGTGGACGCAGACGAATAACACGCTGGGCTTGGTGGTCATGTGGGGCAATGCCTTTCAGATGGCAGACGAAGTGGGGACGTTGTTGAACCGTTTGCGTAGCGCCAGGGAGACATAGACCAGCCCGACGAGGACGGGGACCTCGATGAGGGGGCCGACGACACCGGCGAGGGCTTGGCCGGAGGTGGCGCCGTAGGTGGCGATCGCTACGGCGATGGCGAGTTCGAAGTTATTGCCCGCGGCGGTGAAGGCGAGGGTGGTGGTGCGTTCATAGCCGAGGCCGATGGCCGCGCCCATGGCGTAGCCGCCGCCCCACATGATCGCGAAGTAGGCCAGCAGCGGGATCGCGATGCGGACCACGTCGAGCGGGCGGGCGGTGATCTGGTCGCCTTGCAGGGCGAACAGGATCACGATGGTGAACAGCAGCCCGTAGAGCGCCCACGGACCGATCGCCGGCAGGAACTTCGCGTCGAACCATTCGCGGCCCTTGGCGCGTTCGCCGAGGCGGCGGGTCAAGAACCCCGCCAGCAGGGGAATGCCGAGGAAGATCAGGACCGATTTCGCGATCTGCCACGGTGACACGTCGATGGTGGTTTGTTCGAGGCCGAGCCAGCCGGGCAGGACCGAGAGGTAGAACCAGCCGAGGGCGGCGAACATGAAGACCTGGAACACCGAGTTCAACGCGACGAGTACCGCGGCGGCTTCGCGGTCGCCGCAGGCCAGGTCGTTCCAGATGATGACCATGGCGATGCAGCGAGCCAAACCGACGATGATCAGACCGGTCCGGTACTCGGGCAGGTCGGGCAGGAACAGCCAGGCCAGGGCGAACATCAGTGCGGGTCCGAGCACCCAGTTCAACACCAGGGAGCTGACCAGGAGCTTGCGGTCGCCGGTGACGGAGTCGAGGCGGTCGTAGCGGACCTTGGCCAGCACCGGGTACATCATGATCAGCAGCCCGACCGCGATCGGGAGCGAGATGCCGTCGATCTCCACGGCGGACAGCGCATCGCCGAGGCCGGGAATCATCCGTCCGAGCAGCAGTCCGGCTGCCATCGCGACGCCGATCCAGACCGGCAGGAAACGGTCGAGCGTCGACAGTTTGCCCACGACAGCGGGATGGTCGGTCGTGGTGCTCATACGGTCACCGCTCCTGCCTCGGTCGCGAGCACATCCGAGAGCTGTCGCAGCGCATGCGGGACGACCCGGTAGTACACCCAGGACGCGCGGCGTTCGCTGGTCAGCAAACCGGCTTCACGCAGCACCTTCAGGTGGTGGGAGATGGTCGGCTGGGTGACGTCGATACCTGTCGACAGGTCGCATACGCATGCCTCGCCGTCGGCGCGGGACGCGATCGCTGAGAGCAGCCGCAACCGGACCGGGTCGGCGAGCGCCTTGAACAGCACGGCCAGCTCGGTGGCGGTCTCGCCGGTCATCGGTGCGCGGGTGCGGGGTGTGGCCTCACACGGGGGTGAGGCCACACTCAGCGGCAGATCCTGATTCGACATATGTCGATATTGATCGATGTCTAATCAGGAAGGCAAGCGAACATCGGGTGAACTCGCTCACTCACGAGGGTCAGCCGCAGCAGCTCGCGCCGGAATCGACGGCCTGCGTCTTGGCCGCGGTACCGCAGCAGGCGCCCTCGGCCTCGGCTTCGGCGGCGGTGCCGCAGCACACGTCGACGGATTCGGCGTCGGTGAGGCCGAGTTCGGGTGCGGTGCCGAAGGTTTCGCTGTCGGCCAGCACCGTGTAGACCTCCCACCGTTCGGCACCTGGTCCGGTCACCCACACCTTGTCCTGGGTGGCGAAGCAACACGTGGTCGCGATCTGCTCCTCGGTGAACAGGCCCGCGTCGGAGAGGCGGGCGATCTCCCCGTGTACCTGCTCGGAGGATTCGACCTCGACCCCGAGGTGGTTGATGGAGCCGCCCTGGCCCGCGTTCTCGATCAGTACGAGCTTGAGCGGGGGCTCGGCGATCGCGAAGTTGGCGTAGCCGGGCTTGCGCTTGGCTGGTTCGGTAGCGAACAGGGTGGAGTAGAACCGCACGGCGGTGTCGAGGTCGTCGACGTTGAGGGCGAGCTGGATACGAGACATGATCGAACCTCCACTTGTGTGACATATATCGAAGAACTTGTGGTGCCGATTCTGCTCACCTTTTCGACATATGTCAATACCGCGGGTAAGGTTGATTTCATGCCCAAGGCGCTACCCATGATCGACATGTCAGCCCCCGTCTGCTGCGCCCCCGTCGCGGCGGGGCCCGTCGACGACGCCGCCGCGCTGGAGGTGGCGTTGCGGCTCAAGGCGATCGCCGACCCGGCCAGGGTCAAATTGCTGTCACTGCTGCTGACCAGTCCGCTCGGCGAGGAGAACGGTGGCGACCTCGCCGCCGCGGTCGGTCTGAGCGAGTCCACGGTCTCTCATCATCTCGGCCAGTTACGCAAGGCGGGTCTGGTCGACTCCGAGCGGCGCGGGATGAACACGATCCACCGCGCCCGCCGCGACGCACTCTCCGCGTTGTGCACGGTGCTGGATCCCAACTGCTGCACGTGATCGTCTGCGTTGTCGCCAGGTGCGCTCCGCTCCTCAGGCGGTGAGTTCGCGCTGCAACGGGGTGCGGAAGCGGGGGATGGCGCGGACTTCGCCGAACCAGGTTGCGGTGCGGGATATTTCGGCATCGATGAGTTTTTCGGTGTCGGTGCCGACGTCTTCCAGTAGGCGGGTTACCACTTCGCCGTCGGGGCGTTGGGCCCAGCCGCCGACTATGCGGCCGTCGGCCCAGATGGAAGGGCCGATATTGCCGTTGGTGTCGAAGAGGGCGGACGTATGGGGGCCGAGGAACCAGTCTCGGGATTGCCAGCCCATGGGAGTGGGATCGAGGGCGGGGAGCAGGGCCGCCCAGGGTTCGGGGATGGGGACGGGGGCGAGGTCGTCGGCGAGGACTATGCCGGGGGTGCCGTCGAGGTCCACTTCGACTGTGTCGAGTTCCGCCAAGGCTTTTCGGACTTCGCCCAGTGTCCAGCCGGTCCACCATTTCAGATCGGTGATCGGCGCCGGGCCGAAGGCACGCAACCACTGACGCACCAGTTCGACACGCGCCTGTGCGGCGGGCAATGGTGAAAACCCTTCGGGTAGCCAGGTTTCCACTGGCGCCCAGGTGTACTGGCTGCTGGTCCAGCTGCCGTTCGGGCGGCCGCGCACTATGCGACCCTCGGCGCCGAGCACCACCAGCACCCAGGTGGTGATGCTGGTCGGTTTGGAATAGGGCTTGCCAGGGGCGGTGTCGATCTGGGTGCGCAGGCGCGGCACATCTTTGCTCAGCTGGACGCCGGTCGCCGCGCCGCGGGTCAGCAGCGCCGCGTGGGTCTCGGCTTCGACATCGGCGAGCCATGCCGAAATATCACCGTCGACCGCGCCCGCCTGTTCGATATAGCGGCCGTAGGTGCGGCGTTGCTTGTGGGCCAGCGCATCGCAGGTGGACGCCTGCAGAACCGGTAGCAACTCGGTCGGTGCGACGAACATCGTGCGGCGCATAGCCAGCATGCGAATCAGAGCACGGTCGTCGTACAGCGCCTTCTCGACATCGGCCGGGGTGAGGTCGACGCCCCGAGCGCCGACCGAAAGGAACACCGTCGCCGGATCGGTGGCGTGCAGAACCACCATCGAACGCGCGATGTCGACAGGGTCGTCCGAACGGGCCGACGGCGCGAGGCGATGCCTGGTCGCCAGGCGGGCGCGACGCTGCGCGATATCGATCGAGAGCATGAGCGGATGGTATGCGCGGGCACCGACAACCCACGCGCACTTGTGGCGCGAGCCCGGCCGACTGGGCTGATGGCGAGGGCGAGCTACCTGCCACCGCCGAGACGTGGCAGCCTCGCGATGTAAGCCCAACCGGCGCGGCAGGGGTGAATGGTCGTGCGTAGTGTCCATTTTGTACAGAGTGTGCGGTTGTCGATTCTGTCACCGGGGGTGAATCTCGTTGCTATCGTCCGCTCATGAGCGCAGCGCCACCGGTTGTTACTGCGGCTGAGCTGGGGGTGGACGATGAGGAGCGGCCCGCGCGGGTGCTCTCCGGATTCCCCGGTCGGCTGGTCGGTGTTGTCGCGCTCGGGCTCGCGCTGTTGTCGGTGTGGCAGGTGTTCCGGCCGTTGGCGCAGGGCAGTCAGTACTACCTGGTCATTTTCCTGGCGGTCGCGCTACCGCTGGTGTATCTGAGCTATCGGTCGTGGTGGGGTCCACTCGATCGGGCTGATGGGCCCTCGGTGCTCGACTGGGTGCTGGCCGGGATCACGCTGGTGGTGTGTCTGTATCCGGTGCTGCCGATCGGAATCGGTGACGCGGGTGGGGGATACGACGCGTTTCTCGACCGGCAGGGGATGCTGGCGCCGCTCGATGTCGTCATGGGTGGGTTGTTGCTGGTCCTCGTGCTCGAGGCATGTCGGCGTACCACCGGGGTGATCTTGCCGGTGGTGTGTCTGGTGTTCCTCGGGTACGGGTACTACGGCGGTCTGCTGCCGCAGGATTGGTCGATCGCGCACGCGGGGCTCGATATCGATCAGATCGTCGACGCGCTGTACAACTCCGGCAGCGGCTTCTACGGCACCCCGCTCGATGTGGCCGCCAGTTACATCGTGTTGTTCACGCTCTACGGGGCGGTACTCGAATTCTCCGGTGCGGCAAGGTTCTTCGTGGATCTGTCGGTGTCGTTGTTCCGTCGCTCGAAGAGTGCGGCGGGGCGGACGGCGGTGGCGTCGGGATTTCTGCTCGGGACGGTCTCGGGGTCGGGCACCGCGACCGCGGTGAGCACCGGCGCGGTGACCTGGCCGATTCTGCGCAAGGCCGGCTACCGGCCCGAACAGGCGGGCGGGATGCTCGCCGCGGCGGGAGTCGGTGCGATTCTGTCGCCGCCGACGCTGGGTGTCGCGGCGTTCATCGTCGCCGAGTATCTCGACGTGTCGTATGTGACGGTGCTCGGGTGGGCGCTGATCCCGACGTTGCTGTACTACCTCGGCATCCTGCTCTCGGTCGAGATCGACGCGCGCCGCTTCCACGCGGACGGGCGCGTGGCCGCGGATCCGGCCGATGGTCCGCTGCCGACGCCATGGTGGAAACTGCTGGGGCGCTTCGGGTATCACTTCTCGTCGCTGATCGTGATCGTCGTGCTACTGCTCGTCGGGATGAGCGCGACGCGCGCGGTCGTCTACGCGACGGCGCTCGCGCTGCTGCTCGCGATCCCGGACCGGATGCTGCGCAGTACCTCGGCGACCGACGAGGGTAAGAGTCACTCGCCTGTGGGTACCGACCTCACGAAAACGTCGGCTGGGCAGGGTATTACGGAGTCAACTGGCACTACGATTGCTGACCGTGGCGTCGCATCGAAGGCGGACGGGCCCCGCTGGTCGCGAAAGAGCGTGGGGCAGTTCGTGATCGAGGCATTGCGCTCGCTGTCGTATGGAATGCGCTCGGCGCTACCGGTGGTCGCGGTATGCGCGGCGGCGGGTGTGATCACCGCGATGACCACCAAGACCGGCCTCGGTGCGCAACTGGCCTCGCTACTGGTCAAGGCCGGATCGGTCCTGTCCGACGATCCCGCCGTCGTCCTGGCGACCACCGCGGTGCTGGCGGCGATCGCGTTGTCGCTGCTCGGCCTGGCGGTGCCGGTGACGGCGTCGTTCGTCATCGGCTGGGTGATCATCGGGCCCGCGCTGCTCGACCTGCACGTCGCCGCCCCCGCCGCCGCCATGTTCGTCTTCTACTTCTCGGTGCTCTCGGAGGTGACGCCGCCGACCGCGCTGGCCGCTGTCGGTGCGGCCGCGGTGACCGGCGCGAAGGCCATGCCGACGATGTGGCACGCCCTGCGGTACGCGCTGCCCGCCTTCCTGGTGCCACTGATGTTCGTGCTCACCGATTCCGGGCAGCATCTGCTCGGCCGTGGTGCGGTGCTCGACGTGCTCTGGGTCAGCGCGGCCGCCTGCGTCGGTGTCGCGGCGCTGGCGGCGGCGACGGGCGGATGGTTGTTCGGAATCGGCGCGATCGGCCCGATCGCGCGCGTGATCGCCGCCGCGGCGGGGCTGACGCTGCTGTACCCGAATCCGGTCGCCACCGGGATCGGGCTCGGACTGCTGGTCGTCGCCGCGGTGGCGGGCCTGGTCGAACGGGCGAACAGAACATCCACGGACACACCGTGATCCGCGGGAATCGGCAGGCGGCCCGGCCGTCGACGGAAGGGAACCTCATGGTCAGAACAATTGTCGCCGTGGTCGCGGCCGCCGCGTTGCTCACCGGCTGCGGTGGCAGGCAGGACACCCCGACGGCCGACGCGGGTGGTGAGGTGACCTGTGAAGTGAAGCAGGACACCAGGATCGGCATCGCCACCGGCAACGCCACCGGCGTGTACTTCGCGCTGGGCAACGCCTACGCCGAGCAGATCTCCGCCGCCACCGGTGGCACCGTGAAGGCGACCGCGGCCGAGACCGGCGCCTCGGTGCAGAACATCGGGCAGGTTGTCGGCGGCACCTATCAGGTCGGCTTCTCGCTCGCCGACTCCGCGGCCGACGCGGTCGCGGGCAAGGGCAGCTTCACCAGCGCGCAGCCGATTCGCGCACTGGCCCGGCTCTACGACAACTACACCCAGGTCATCGTGCGCACCGACGCCGGTATCAACTCCCTCGCCGACCTGCGCGGCAAACGGGTCTCCACCGGCTCGCCCAAATCGGGCACCGAGGTGATCGCCCAGCGCGTCCTGCAAGCCGCCGGCCTCGACCCCGACAGCGACGTCGCCGCGCAGCGCCTCGACCTGACCAAGACCGTCGACGGGCTCAAGGAAGGGTCCATCGACGCCATGTTCTGGTCCGGTGGCCTGCCGACGCCGGGCATCACCGACCTGTTCACCACCGCCAAGGACAAGGTCCGCTTCCTCGACATCACCGGGGTGCTGCCGAAACTGAAGGAGATCAACCCGGTCTACGAGACGGGGTCGATCCCGGCCGCCACCTACGGCCTGACCGCCGACGCGCCGACCATCGTGGTGCCCAACCTGCTCGTCGTGCGTGAGGACCTCGACGCGAATCTGGCCTGCGTGCTCACCGAGACGCTGCTGGATCGCAAACCCCAACTGGAACAGGCGAATCCGGCCGCCAAGGGGATCAACGCCGACACCGCGAGCAAAACGGCGCCGGTGCAGCTGCATCGCGGGTCGGAGGTCGCGCTGCGCTGACGCCTCGGACGGACCCGCGCCGACACGTGGTTCCGACGGTCCTCGCGACCCCTGCGACGGTAGGGGCTGCGAGGACCGTGTCATGTGGGCGATGGAACGCGCGAGGATGTGCTGGACCCCCGCCCATGGTGCGGGGACAATCGCGACATGAAACGGGTCGGGTTCGTCGTGGCGGTGTGCGCGTTGCTGTTCGCCGTGCCGGCCGGGGTCGGGCCCGGCTCGCGTGCGCAACCGGTGTGCACCGCGGGTGTCGACCTGCGCCAGGTCGCGATCACGGTGGACGGCGAGCGGGCGACCGGGCGCGTGTACGAGCCGTATCACTGTGTCCCGGGCGATATCTCGGCGACGAAGTTGGTGGTCGCCGTGCACGGGCACGGTGGGTCGTCGGCCGATTTCGCGCCGTACATGACCTCGCTCGCGGCGACGGGCGGATCGCCGATTCTGCTCATGGACCTGCGCGACGCCGACGGACCGTGGCGCACCGGTGACTGGAATCTGTGGGCGGGCTGGCACGACCTGGTGGCGGCGACGCAGTGGTATCGCGGCGAGCATCCCGGTATCGCGTCCACCGTCCTGTGGGGATGGAGTCAGGGCGGCATCACCAGCGGGCTCGCGGTGGCACACGGGCCGCCCGGACTGTTCGACTACTGGGTCGACAATTACGGTCCCGCCGACGATTTCACCATGTGGGCGGCCAGTGGGTCGGTGAATCCGGCACTGCCGCGCCAGATCGAACGTGACGCGGGCGGCTGTACGCCGATGATCTGCCCGCTCGCCTACATCGAACGCTCGCCCGCGCTGCTCGCCGACCGGATGAGCATGCGCAGGGCCTTCCTGATCCACGGCACCGCCGATGCCGTCGTGCCCTTCGTCACCAGCGTGGAATTGCGCGCGGCGCTGACCGCGGCGGGCAAACCGTTCTCCTTCTACACCGTGGTCAGCGGGCGCGACCTCACCGGCGCGATCGTCCCCGGCGATCACTCGGTCGGGCCCGCGCTGTTCGAGGGCGGGTGCGTGGTGTTGCGGCTGCTCGCGGGGACCGAGCCGCTCGCGCCGCAGGTCAGTGACTATGTCGTCGATGTCGGGCACGGCCTGGTGACGGCGCCCCCGGCGCCCGCGGGCGCGAAGTGCGCGGCCTGAGGGCGTGGGAACAACGTTTGCCGAACGGGGGTTGTGCGAGGGACACCGACCGGAACGAGGATGCGATGACCGACGTAGTGCCCGACGATCACGGCTGGCAGGGTGGCGAGCTCGATCTGGACGCCTATCTGGCGCGGATCGGCTATGACGGGCCGCGCACCGCCTCGGTCGACACCCTGCGCGCACTGGTGCGTGCCCATACCACCACGATCCCGTTCGAGAATCTCGAGATCATCCTCGGCCGTGGCATCGCGCTGGACCTGAATTCCTTGCAGGACAAGATGATCGGTCACCGTCGCGGTGGCTACTGCTACGAGAATGTCGGAGTCTTCGCCGCCGCGCTCGAACGGTTCGGGTTCGGTGTCACCGGACTCAGCGGCCGGGTCACCTACGGTGTGGCCGACACCGGCGCGCTGCGGCCCGCGACCCATGCCCTGCTTCGCGTGCGCACTCCTGACGACGATCGCGTCTGGATCTGCGATGTCGGTTTCGGTTTCGGACCACTGGAGCCGTTCGAATTGGTGGACAGCGGCGGCGAATTCGCGCTCGGCGACTGGCGCTACCGGCTGGAGCACCGGGCCGGTGATCTGTGGGTGCTGTTCCAGTTCGGCCGCGACGGCTGGATCGACCGCTACACCTTCACCGAGAACCCACAGTTCCGCATCGACTACGCGGTCGGCAACCACTACGTGTCGACATCGCCACGCTCGCCGTTCACCACTCGACCGTTTCTCCAGCGATTCCTGCCCGAGGTCCACCACGTCCTCGACGACCTGACGCTCAGCTCGGAATATCCCGACGGCACCGCCACTTCGCGTGACATCGATCCCACCGAGCTGACCAAGGTGCTGGCCGAAGTGTTCGATATCGACCTGGCCGAAACCGACGCCACCACCCTCGCGACCATGCCCTGGCGAACGGGATAGCACCCGCACCCCACGGCACGGCGGTTTGCTTCCTGGATGTCCCTACGGCAAATTGATGGTTACTTGCCGGGAAACAATTCCTTTGTGGGGGCCGATTCTGTGGGGTCGTTGGTGCCGAATGTTCGGACCGCATCGCCGGTTGTACCGGGTGCGGCGGTCCGTGGCACCGCCGAACGGCGGCAGGATCTGGACGGGCTGCGTGGGGTAGCGATCGCGCTCGTGGTGGCGTTCCACGTGTGGGCGGGCCGCGTATCCGGCGGTGTCGACGTTTTTCTGGTGCTGTCGGGGTTCTTCTTCACCGGCGCTGTGGTGCGCGGGGTGGAGCGCAGTGGCGGGGTGTCGACGAGGGAGACGGCGCGACGGACCGTACGCAGGTTGATGCCGTCGTTGGTCGTGGTGTTAGCGGCAGTTCTGCTGGCCACAGTGGTGTTGCGGCCGTATACCCAGCTGGGCGAGGCCGCCGCGCAGACGTTGGCCTCGATGTTCTACGGCCAGAACTGGTATCTGGCCACCGCCGAACTCGACTATCTCTCACCCGATCCGTCGGTGAGCCCGTTGCAGCATCTGTGGTCGATGTCGGTGCAGGGGCAGTTCTACCTGGTGATCTTCGCGCTCCTGGCGGGGTGGGCCTGGTTGCGCAGGCGCGGAACGGCGGGGCGCCGCACCTTGGTGATCGTGCTGGCCGGACTGGCGTCGCTGTCGTTCTGGTACGCGGCATCGGGCAGCGCGCAGCACCAGGCGTGGACCTATTACGACAGTGTCGCGCGCGGCTGGGAGTTGCTGGCCGGTGCGATTCTGGCCGTCGCGGCACCCTGGTTGCGGATGCCGAACCGGCTGCGTGGGCTCGCGGCCGCGCTCGGGCTGGCCATGGTTGCCTCGTGCGGGCCGCTGTTCGACGGCGCGAATCAGTTTCCCGGTGTCGCGGCACTGTGGCCGGTGGCGGCCGCCTGCCTGGTGATCGCCTCGGGGTTCGCGGCTGCGACGCAGGCGTGGCCGAACCAGCTGCTGGCCGGACGGTTCTGCACCGAACTGGGCGCGCTGGCCTATCCGCTGTACCTGTGGCACTGGCCGATCCTGATCTTCTATCTGGGCGAGACCGGGCGTGCGAATGCCGGGGTCGTCGACGGGCTGGTGGTGATCGGCGTCTCGCTGGTCCTGGCGTATGCGACCGCCCGCCTGATCGAGACGCCCCTGCGGATGCCGCCTCGCGGTCAGCGAGCGGAAAACCGCAAGGTGACCGGCACTCTGGTCACCGCCACGGCGGTCGCGGTGCTGATCGCCTCGCTGGGATGGCAGGTGGTGCTGGTGGCGAACCCGGCGGCGCCGCCGCGGGCACTGGACAACCACCGCTATCCGGGCGCCGCGGCCCTGTTCTCCGGCGCCGAATACTCACCGGAACCCATGCGCCCCACGATCTTCGAAGGACACGCCGACACCCCACCGCCGACCACCGACGGCTGCATCACGCCCAACCGCGAAGTGCGCGTCTGTACCTACGGCGACCCCACCGCCACCCGCTCGATCGCGCTGGTCGGCGGCTCGCACTCCGAGCACTGGCTGCCCGCGCTGGAACCGCTCGCCGTCGAACACGGGTTCCGGGTGGTCTCCTATCTCAAGGAAGGCTGTCCGGTCGTGCTCGCCGATCAGCCGTCCTACGCGGAGTGGCCGTTCCCCGAATGCCACGAATGGTCCGTCGAGGTGCTCGACCGGCTCTCCGCCGAGCCACCGAACTGGGTGCTGACCCTGTCCACCCGCTACCGCATGAACGGTCTGGGCGACGAGGTGCCCGCCGAATACCTCGAGGTGTGGACGGCGATGCAGGACCGGGGGTTCAATGTGCTCGCGCTGCGTGACACACCACGGCTGCGCCGCGACGGTGTCCTCTACCGCGCGACCGATTGCCTCGCCCACCGCGGCGACCCCGACAGCTGCGGACTCGATCGCGCCGACGTCCTCGACCCGCAAGATCCCGCCGAGGAACCGGCGGCCGGCTACCCGAATGTGCATCCGCTCGACCTGTCCGACGCCGTCTGCCGACCGCAGCGCTGCCGGGTGGTCGAGGGCAATGTGCTCATCTATCGCGACGAGCACCACCTGACTGCCAGCTACGCTCGCTCGCTCGCTCCCGAACTCGGCCGCCAGATCGGGGCGATCACCGGGTGGTGGTAGCGGACGGGCTCGTCACAGCAGAAACGATAACCCCACCGGCACCACGGATCGAGCTAGTCTCGGACCCGTGCGCACACCACGGAAGGCATCGGTCCTGCTCGTCGCGCTCGCTGCGCTGCCGCTGGCCTGCTCGTCGGGACCCGACCAACCGCAGACCGTCGCCGAGTCCTTCGCCGCCGCGCTGACCAGCGGAGACGCGTCCGCCGCCGCCGCACTCACCGACGCACCGGAGCAAGCCCGCCCGGTTCTGACCGCGCTGTTCGACAACCTCGGCAAGAACGACACGGTCCGGGTGTCGTCCACCGACGACAAGTCCTTCACGCTGGAATCCACCTGGAAATTCGGCCCCGACGGCCGCAACGCGTGGACCTACTCGAGTGCCGGAACCACCACCGGCGACGATGAGTGGAAGATCGCCTGGCAGCCGACCACCGTCGCGCCCGGCCTCGACCTCGGCGCGCTCAGCTACAGCCCGGTCGCCGCGAAACCGGCCAGAGTCCTCGATGCCTCCGGTGGTGACCTGATGACCCAGCAGGTGGTCACGCTGGTGAACGTCGCCCCCGATGCCGACCTGTCCGCCGTCGCCGCGCTGCTCGCGCCACAGGGCATCGCCGAGGCCACCCTGCGTACGGATCTGGCTGCGGCACAGGGTAAACCGATCACCGCCATCGCCCTGCGCGATGCCGACATCGCGCCCGTGCAGCAGGCGCTGACCGGCGTGCGCGGGGTGACGCTCGCGCCACAGACCCGGCTGCTCACCGTCGACAAAACCCTCGCCGGACCCACGATCGGGGGCCTTGCCGAGATCTGGCAGGAGCAGGCCGACGCCGCCGCGGGCTGGGCGATCCGCGCCCAGACCGCCGAAGGCACCCAGCGCATCGCCGGACCCGCCGCGTTGCCGACCACTGACATCGCCAGCACCATCGACATCGACCTACAGCACGCCGCGGAGGACGCGCTCACCCCGATCGCCACCCCGTCCGCCATCGTCGCACTGCGCCCCTCGACCGGCGAGGTGCTGGCCGTGGCGCAGAACGCGCCCGCCGATGCCCAGGGCCCGATCGCGCTGACCGGGCTCTACCCGCCGGGATCCACGTTCAAGACCGTCACGGTCTCGGCGGCACTGCAAGCGGGCGGCGTCACGCCGGACACCGTGCTGCCCTGCCCCGGCCGCGCCACCATCGAGGGCCGCACGATTCCCAACGACAACGGCTTCGACCTGGGTATGGTGCCCCTGCACACTGCGTTCGCGCGCTCTTGCAACACCACGATGGCCGAGTTGGGAGTGAAGTTGCCCGCCGATGGATTGACCGCGGCCGCCCAACAGCTGGGTCTCGGGGTGGACTATGTGACACCCGGCTTGACGACTGTCACAGGGAAAGTTCCATCCGCTGAAAATCCCGCGCAACGGGTCGAATCGAGCATCGGACAGGGCACGGTGACCGCCTCGCCGTTCGGGATGGCGCTCGTCGCGGCCTCCCTCGCGCACGGTTCCGCGCCCGCGCCGAGCGTTATCCGGGGCCGTCCCGGCACCCCGGATCGGCCGTCGGCGCCGGTGCCCGCGACGGTGACGTCGCAGCTAGAGACCATGATGGGGGAGACGGTGAGTGCGGGCACAGCCACCGCGCTACGCGATATCCCCGGTCTGCTCGGCAAGACCGGTACCGCCGAGTACCTCGACGACACCCACGCCCACGGGTGGTTCGTCGGCATCAAGGACGACCTGGCGTTCGCGGTGTTCGTCGCGGACGCCGGCAGCTCCGGACCGGCGGTCGAGGCAGCGGGACGGATGCTACGTGTGACACCATGAGTCGTCTTACCCCCCGCAGGCGAGCAATCCCCCCGCTGCCGCACGCGGTCATCACCCAGCCAGCTACACTCGGCGGCGGACCATACCCATGGTCAATACGCGGGATGTCACAATTTCGAGAAGGTTCGGAGTAGGCGCCATCGATACCGGTCAGAAGATCGCGGAGCATTACCGCCTGGTCGAGCGTATTGGTAGCGGCGGCACAGGCGTTGTATGGCGTGCTGTCGACGAACGCCTCCAACGCTCCGTGGCAGTGAAGCAGATCCACATCAAACCCAGCTTGCCCGAGGGCGAGCGGGATGTGTTGCGCCAGCGCGCGATTCGGGAAGCCCGCAACGCGGCACGCTTCCAGCATCCCAACGCCATCGTGGTATTCGACATCACCGAGCACAACGGTGATCCGTGCCTGGTGATGGAGTACCTCAAGTCGGTCAGCCTCGCGGGCGAGCTGGGCCAGAAGGGCCCGCTGCCGCTGCTCGAGGTCGCCCGCATCGGCGAGAAGGTGGCCTCCTCCCTGATCGCCGCCCACCAGGCCGGCCTGGTGCACCGCGACGTGAAACCGGGCAATATCCTGCTCGGCGACCACGGTGAGGTGAAGATCACCGACTTCGGCATCTCCCGCGCGGCAGGCGACGTGACGCTCACCGAGACCGGCCTGATCTGCGGTACCGCCGCCTACCTGGCACCCGAGGTGGCGCGCGGCTCCGATCCGACGCCCGCCGCCGACGTATTCGCCCTCGGCGCAACGCTTTTCCACGCGCTGGAAGGTGAACCGCCCTACGGCGCCAACGCCAACCCCCTAGCGGTGCTCTACGCCGCCGCCAACGGGCAGGTGCGCGAGCCCCACAACGCGGGCCCGGCCACCGACTTCCTGCTCGACCTGCTCAGCCCGGACCCACTCGACCGTCCGACGATGACCGAGGCCCGCGACGCGCTGGCCGCCTTCGCCGACGACGAGAACGCGGTCCCCGCCGGATTCGTGCCTGCCAGTGAGGCTTTCAATCGCCGCAACTCCGCGGCGACCACCCAGGTGATCCGGCAGTCCGGTCGCCGGGCCTCGCATGCGGGCGCGTCCACGGCCACCACCCGCCAGATCCGCTCGAACCCGCGTCCACAGGTCCGTCAGGACACGGCCGCGCACCCGCGCACCCAGGCCCAGCCCATGCCCGCCCCGCGCAAGCAGGCAGGCAAGGGACGCGCGGTGCTGATCGGGTCCGGTGTCGGCGCGGTAGTGGCGGCGATCGCCGTCGCCGTCAGCGCGCTGAGCACCTCCGACTCGGACTCGCCGAAGGTGCAGGCCGGTCCGCAGACTTCGGTGCAGGCCTCGGCGGCTCCCAAGCCGAGCGCGGCTGTTCCCCCGCTCGGGCAGGCCAGCAATGTCGGCACCGTCGATATCGGATCGGCCGGTCTGCTGGTCGAGGACTTCTTCAGTAACCCGGCCGGCTCGTGGTCGCTGCTCACCCCCGCCGCACAGCAGGTCTACGGCAGTGAATCCGCGTTCCGTGAGTACTGGAACGCCCGCACCGTCGACACCTTCGCCAGCATCACCGCGGTGAGCGGCAACAATGCCGACGGTTCCACGAATATGCGCCTGGCCAGCATCACCATCAACGGCTCGACCAAGGCCATGGTCATGCGCGTGGTGAGCTCGGGCGGCAGTCTGCGCATCGACGGGGATACCCGCTAGTGGGAGGCGGGCGAGCCCGGTCAGCGGCTCGCCCGGCTACCCGCCGCCCAGGTCGCCAGTAGTCGCAGGGCAGTGGTGGTGGGGGAGCCCGGTTCCGCCGTGTGCGCGATGAGCGCCTGATCGGGGTCGTCGGGCAGGCGCAGCGTCTCATAGCCGAGATCGAGGCGCCCGACCACCGGGTGCAGGTACACGTAGCGTCCGTGGGTCTTGTCGCGCAGTTCGTGCCGAGCCCACAGCTCGCCGAATTCGGGTGAGGCAGTGGCGAGTTCGTCGATGAGCGCGGCGATCCCGGCATCACCGGGATTGCGGGCGGCATCCAGACGCAAGTACGCCACGACATCATCGGCCTTGGCCTGCCAGTCCTCGTAGAGCTCGCGCATGCCCTCGTCGAGGAACACCAGCCTGGCCAGATTGCGCTGTGAGGGTGCGAGCGCGGAGAAGTCGGTGATCAGTGCGGCGGCCAGCGCGTTCCACGCCAGCACATCGGTGCCGCGGCCGACGATGTAAGCCGGAACATCGGACGCCGAGTCGAGCAGGCGGCGCAGGCCGGGACGAACATGTTGCGTCGGCTGCGGTTCGGGACCCGACCACGGTCTGGCGAGGCGATACAGGTGATCTCGTTCGAGTGGGTTCAGGCGCAGCGCCTGGGCGACCGCGTCCAGAACGGACTCCGAGAAATGCAATGTGCGGCCTTGCTCCAGGCGCACATAGTGGTCGACGCTCACCCCGGCGACCATCGCCAGCTCCTCACGGCGCAAACCGGGCACGCGCCTGTGCCCGCCGAAATCGGTCAGGCCGACTTCTGTCGGGTTGAGTCTGGCCCTGCGGGAGCGCAGAAATTCGCCGAGTTCGGCGCGTCGATCCAAGGTCACCTGTCCAGTATCGCCGGGCTCGGCGGGGCGAGGGTGGGCACGCCGTGCCCAGGCATCGCGCGCACTGTCGCCGATTGCCGCGGCGACGAAAAGTAGTGGTCATGACAAACACCACTCGCCCCTTCGGCGACACCGGTATGGACCTCACTCCGCTCGGCTTCGGCACCTGGGTGATCTCCGGCCTCGGCTGGCAGTACTCCTGGGGTGCGACCGACGACGCGGACTCGGTCGCTGCCATCGAACATGCCGTCACGGGCGGCCTGAACTGGATCGACACCGCCCCCGCCTATGGGCACGGGCATGCCGAGGAACTGGTCGGTCGCGCGCTGGCCGGGTTGCCTGCCGCTGATCGCCCGTATCTGTTCACCAAGGTGGGGCTGATCTGGGAAGAAGGCGACGATCCGACGGGGCCGCCGCGTCGGATCATGCGCCCGGAGAGCGTGCGCAAGGAGTTGGAGGGATCGCTGCGGCGACTGAATGTCGACCACGTCGATCTGTACCAGGTGCATTGGCCGGACACCGGCGCCGCGTTCGTCTACGGCGAGCAGGGCGAGGCGACCGATGCCGCGACCCCGCTAGCCGAGTACTGGCAGGTGATGGCCGACTTGAAGAAGGAAGGAAAGGTCAGGTCGATCGGGTTGTCCAACCACGACGTGGCTCAGCTCGCCGAAGCCGAGCAGGTCGCCCATGTAGACGCCATCCAGCCGCCGTTCTCGGCGATCAACCGTTCGGCCGCGCCCGAGATCGCCTGGGCTCACGCCAACGGCTCCGGCGTGATCACGTTCTCGCCGCTGCAGTCGGGGCTGCTGACCGGTGCGTTCACCGCCGAACGTGCGGCGGCGCTCGGGGCTGACGACTGGCGCTCGAGCAGTGCCGACTTCACCACCGGATTGACCGCCAACCTGGCTCTCGTCGCGGCGCTGCGGCCGATCGCGGCCCGCCGCGGTATGTCGGTCGCGGAGGTCGCGCTGGCGTGGAACATCGCCTGGCCGGGCGTCACCGGTGCCATCGTCGGTGCGCGCACTCCCGCGCAGATCGATGGCTGGATCGGCGCCGGTGCGCGCGTGCTGACCGATGAGGATCTCGTTGATATCGCCGCCGCGATTGTCGCGACCGGTGCGGGTGTCGGTCCTGCGCGGGTGCTGTCGGCATGACGCTGCATGTGATCGCTCGGCTGCGCGCGGAATCGGGCCGGGAAGACCGGCTGCGTACGGCGCTCGAGGCGATGATCGAGCCGAGTCTGGCCGAGTCGGGGTGCCTGTCCTACCAGCCCTTCGCCGATCCCAACGACGCCGCGACCATGGTGGTGATCGAACAGTGGACCGGACCCGACGCGCTCGACGCGCACTTCGCGACACCGCACTTCCGTCACGTGTCGGCGGTGCTCGAGCTGGTGCTCGCCGAACCCATGGTGATCGATCGGCTCGTCGCGGAATGAGCCACCCGGCAGCGGACTCGGTGATCATGCCGAGTCCGCTGCCTGCGTGTGGGGCTGGGTCGGTGACCGATGCGCAGGGAGACCGCAAGACGGGGCGGGGGAGGAGCGCTGGAAAACCGATGGCAGGCGACCATTAGGCTGGTACCTGACCTGAGCCCCAGCACAGAACAGGACCGTACCCCGATATGACTTCCCGCATCGAGCTCGCCCGCGTCGATCTGCGCGGTCGTACTCCTTCCGCTGCCGAGCTGCGCACCGCGCTGCCGCGCGGAGGGGTCGACGTGGACTCGGTGCTGCATCATGTGCGGCCGGTCGTCGAGGACATTCGTGACCGCGGAGCCGAGGCGGCGCTGGAATACAGCGAGAAGTTCGACGGTGTTCGTCCCGCCGTGGTGCGGGTGCCCGTTGCCGAGCTGACCAAGGCTCTCGCCGAGCTGGACCCGGCCGTGCGCGCCGCGCTCGAGGTGGCGATCGAGCGGACCAGGAAGGTGCACGCCGATCAGCGGCGCACCGACACGGTGACCGAGGTCGTGCCGGGCGGCACCGTGACCGAGAAGTGGCTGCCGGTCGAGCGGGTCGGGCTGTATGTGCCCGGTGGCAATGCCGTGTATCCGTCCTCGGTCGTGATGAATGTGGTCCCGGCGCAGGCCGCGGGTGTCGAGTCGCTGGTGGTGGCCTCGCCGCCGCAGGCGCAGTTCGGTGGGCTGCCGCACCCGACGATCATGGCGGCCGCCGCGATGCTCGGTGTCGACGAGGTGTGGGCTGTCGGTGGCGCGCAGGCGGTGGCGCTGCTGTCCTATGGCGGTACCGATACCGATGGCGGCGCGCTCGAGCCTGTCGACCTGATCACCGGGCCGGGCAATATCTATGTCACCGCGGCCAAGCGGTTGTGCCGTGGGCTGGTCGGCATCGATGCCGAGGCGGGCCCGACCGAGATCGCGGTGCTGGCCGATGCCACGGCCGATCCGGGGCATGTGGCCGCTGATCTGATCAGCCAGGCCGAGCACGATGTGCTCGCCGCCAGTGTGCTGGTCACCGATTCCGTCGCGCTGGCCGATGCGGTCGACGCTGCGCTGAACGCGCAACTCGCCGTGGTCAAGCACCACGATCGAGTGCGGGAAGCATTGAGCGGCAAGCAGTCCGGGATCGTGCTCGTCGACGACATCGCGCAGGGTCTGCGCGTCGTCGACGCCTATGCCGCCGAGCACCTCGAGATCCAGACCGTCGACGCCGCCGCGGTGGCCGCGCGCGTGCGCAGTGCGGGCGCGATCTTCGTCGGGCCGTGGGCGCCGGTCAGCCTGGGTGACTACTGCGCGGGCTCCAATCACGTGCTGCCGACCGCGGGTTGCGCGCGGCACTCCTCGGGGCTGAGCGTGCAGACGTTCCTGCGTGGCATCCACATCGTGGAGTACACCGAGGCGGCGTTGAAGGATGTCGCCGGACACGTTGTCGCCCTTGCCAATGCGGAGGATCTGCCCGCACACGGGCAGGCTGTGCAGGCGCGTTTCGAGGCGCTGTCATGAGCGAGCGCAGCGAGCGAATCATGTGCCAGCGCGCGGTGCGCATGCCGCAGCCGAGCGCCAGCGAGGCGGAGGCATGAGTACACCCACCGTGCCCGGCGCCTCGGCGACCCTGGACCAACTTCCCCTGCGCGACAACCTGCGGGGCAAATCACCGTATGGCGCACCGCAATTGACGGTGCCGGTGCAGCTCAACACCAACGAGAACCCGCACCCGCCGAGCAAGGCACTGATCGACGACGTCGCCGAATCGGTGCGTGCCGCCGCCGCGGACCTGCATCGGTACCCGGATCGCGATGCCGTCGCACTGCGTCACGACCTGGCCGAGTACCTGACCCGCCAGACCGGTGTCGCTGTCGACACCGCGAATGTGTGGGCGGCCAACGGCTCCAACGAGATTCTGCAGCAGCTGTTGCAGGCGTTCGGCGGACCGGGCCGCAGCGCACTGGGTTTCGTGCCGTCGTACTCGATGCACCCGATCATTTCCGAGGGCATCGATACCGAGTGGGTCGAGGCCAAGCGCAGCGGTGACTTCTCCCTGGATATCGACTACGCGGTGGCGCAGATCGTCGAACGTCGCCCCGATGTGGTGTTCGTGACGAGTCCGAACAATCCGACCGGGCACAGCATCCCGATCGATGAGCTCGAGCGGATTCTCGATGCCGCGCCCGGCATCGTCGTTGTGGACGAGGCGTACGGCGAGTTCTCGGCGGCCCCGAGTGCGATCACCTTGATCGACCGGTTCCCGACCAAACTCGTGGTCACTCGGACCATGAGCAAGGCGTTCGCCTTCGCGGGTGGGCGCCTGGGTTACCTGGCCGCCTCGCCCGCGGTGATCGACGCGATTCTGTTGGTGCGGTTGCCGTATCACCTGTCGGTCGTCACCCAGGCCGCCGCGCGTGCCGCGCTGCGCCATGCCGACGAAACCCTCGGCAGCGTCGCGGAATTGGCGGCCCAGCGTGATCGGGTCGCCGCCGCGTTGGCTGCGCTCGGCTTCGACGTGATCCCCAGCGACGCCAACTTCGTGCTGTTCGGCCGGTTCACCGATGCGGGCGCCGCGTGGCAGCACTACCTCGACGCGGGCGTGCTGATCCGCGACGTCGGCATCCCCGGTTACCTGCGCGCCACCATCGGCCTCGCCGCCGAGAACGACGAATTCCTGCGCGTGAGCCGCGACATCGCGGGCACCGACCTTACTCACTGAATCTACCCGTGGAGGCGAGGTCTAGTGGCTCTACCTGGCCCACGTAACCGAGAAGAACGGCTGCACCACCGTAGTGGCGAACCAGGAATCGTTGTCGCCGCAGGCAGAGATGGTCGAGGACCTTCTCGCGATCGTGCACACCTTTTCCTGTCGTCTATCCGGTCTGCGCCGCTACGAGGAGGCGTTGAAGATCGAGCTGACCGGCGGCGGCGCGTGAAGGTCACCCGAATCGCGTACAGCAGCCACCTCAACGACGGAAAGTATGGGCAGCTTCAAGAGCAGGCCCGGCGTCTTGGTGTGGTGCGGTCGCTGGTGTGGCGGCAGTTCGGTTCGATCCAGGGTCTGGCGTGGTCGGATCGGCAGATTCGCGATGTGTGGATCGTCGACGGCACCGCGCAATCCTTCGACGTGCTGGCCAACGCCTGGAAAGAGACAGTGCGCGACGCGGTCGCCGATATCACCGCGAACCGCGAGGCTGCAAAAGTCAACGTACGCCGGGCGATCAACCGGCGCACCGACAACGAGACCGAGCGCAAGCGCCTGTACACCGCCCTGAAGCGCGACACCTGGGTCAGAGACCCGTACCTGTCCAGGCTCATGCGTCGGCACTGGCGGCGCGGCCGGAACAGGACGACGAATCAGATCGTGGTCCGCGCCGATCACTACAAAACGTTCACCCTCGCTGAGGGCGGCAACCTCTGGCTGGCCGTGCCAGGTTTGGAACGCCGAGAGCTCGTGCGTATCCCGCTGAACACCACCGTAGCGCCCACCGGCACGCTGCGGCTGATCCTGCGCAGCAACCGGGTCGAAGTGCATTACCAGGTCGACGCCGAGGCGATGAAGTCTTCGAATCGGCCGGTCGGCGACCGCACGGTCGGCGTCGACAAGGGATACACCGAAGTCCTCACCGACTCCGACGGCGAGCATCACGGACCCGAGTTGGGTGATCTGCTGACAGCCGAGTCCGACCATCGCAAAACCAACAACGCCCGGCGCGCCAAGCTCCGCAGCGTCGCGGAGAAGGCCGAGCAACGCGGCGACCTGGCGAAGGCCCAGCGTATCCGTGGTAACAACCTCGGTACCCGCAAGCGTGAGCGGCGTTCGAACGCCTGGCAGTGCCGGGTCCGCGACATCACCTTCCAAGCCGTCCACAAAGTCGCCGACAAAGCAGCGGTGATCGTGGCCGAAGACCTCACCAAGACTTTCGCCGGCCGCAAGAAGCTGGGGAAGAACACGAACCGAAGGCTTGCCGCGTGGACCAAGGGTGTCACCGCGGAAGCACTTCAGGCCGTGTCGGACCGCAGAGGTTCTGCGGTGCGGCTGGTCAACGCTGCCTATACCTCTCAGGTCGTTCCCTTCACGAATATCCTTGGTGTTCGCAAAGGGGACCGGCTTCACTGCACCGAGTGCAGGGCGGTATGGCAAGCAGACCACGCCGCAGCGATCAACATCCAGGAGCGAGACGGCGATCCCGACATCTCCCTGCACACCAAGCACACGCTGGTGAAGCAGATCCTCCAGGATCGGACCGATCGCCATCGGACCAGACTGCCGGTCCAGGGCTCCAGCACGTCACTGTGTGCGTGCGGAGAGCGAAATATCCGAATGCTCGACTCTGAGCGCTGAGTAGGAAGCAGGAACACATCATGAGCAGAACAGCGCGGGTGGAACGCGTCACCAAAGAGTCCTCGATTCTGGTGGAGCTGAACCTCGACGGCACCGGGCAGACCGAGATCTCCACCGGGGTGCCGTTCTACGACCACATGCTGACCGCACTCGGCGCGCACGCCGGATTCGACCTGGTCGTGCGGGCCGAGGGCGATATCGAGATCGAAGCGCACCACACGGTCGAGGACACCGCCATCGTGCTGGGCCAGGCACTCGGGCAGGCGCTGGGCGACAAGAAGGGCATCCGCCGCTTCGGCGACGCGTTCATCCCGATGGACGAAACCCTCGCGCACGCCGCCGTCGACGTGTCCGGCCGGCCGTACTGCGTGTTCACCGGCGAGCCGGAACACCTGATGCACACCATCATTCCCAGCGCGGGCCCCGGCGCCTCGTACTCGACCGTGCTCAACAAGCACGTCTTCGAGTCGATCGCGCAGAACGCCCGCATCGCCCTGCACGTGCGGGTGCTCTACGGCCGCGACCAGCACCACATCACCGAGGCCGAATTCAAGGCTGTCGCACGGGCTTTGCGCGCCGCCGTCGAAATCGACCCCCGGGTCAGTGGTGTGCCGTCCACGAAGGGTGTGCTGTGAAATCCGTCGTTCTGCTCGACTACGGTTCCGGCAACCTGCACTCCGCCGAGCGCGCGCTGGTGCGTGCCGGTGCGCAGGTGGAGGTCACCGCCGATCCCGAGGCCGCGCTGGCCGCTGACGGACTTGTCGTCCCCGGTGTCGGCGCGTTCGCCGCATGCATGGCGGGCCTGCGCGAGGTGCGCGGTGAACGCATCATCGGGCAGCGCCTCGCAGGTGGTCGTCCCGTGCTCGGCATCTGCGTCGGCATGCAGATCATGTTCGACCGCGGCGTCGAGTTCGGTATCGAGACCGAAGGCTGCGGAGAATGGCCCGGCACGGTCGCAGGCCTGGACGCGCCCGTCCTGCCGCACATGGGCTGGAACACGGTCAAGGCGCCTGCCGACAGCACCCTGTTCGCCGGCATGGACGCCGACACCCGCTTCTACTTCGTCCACTCCTACGCGGCCCAGCAGTGGGAGCTGCCCGCGAACGAGCACATCGCACCCCCGAAGCTCACCTGGGCCGAGCACGGTGTGCCGTTCCTGGCCGCCGTCGAGAACGGGCCGTTGTCGGCGACTCAGTTCCACCCGGAGAAGTCCGGGGACGCGGGTGCGCAGTTGCTGCGCAACTGGATCGGATCGCTGTAGTTCAGGCGGTGCGCGGGTTCTTCGGTGTCGAGGCCGTGACTACGTCCGGTGGTTCCGCTCCTCCGTCGTGGAGCGGACCGGTTCGGCGGCCAGGAAGTCGCGGACCAGGGCCGCGCAGCGAGGTGCGTCGTCGAACCACGGGTTGTGGCCGCCGGGTACGACGGCGAGATGCGCGCCGGGGATCTTCGTTACGGACGGTCGTGCCTGGTCGGGTGAGCTGAATACGTCGTGCTCACCCCAGACGAACAGGGTCGGGGTGCTGATCCGTGCGAGCTCGTCGTCGGTCAGGACGTTCTCCGGGCGTGGAGTGCGGCCCTGCATCAGTCGGCACAGGAGGGCCCGGTAGGACGCGGCTTGTCCTGGTAGGCGCAGTGGCAGGCGGTGCAGGTCGAGAAGGTCGTCCGACATCGCGCGCGTCGCATTCACTCCGAGTGCCTCCGTGAGGGCGAAACGCGCGACGAACCGAGGCGACGGTAGTTGCATGAGGCTCTGGTCGAGCCTTCCCCGGATCGGGGACGTCAAGGATTCCATCTCGGCGATGCCTCGCGATCCCGGTAGGGCTGTGGCGGGGGTGCCGACAAGCGCTGCTCGCGACACTCGGTCGGGTGCGTCGAGCATCGCCCAGAGCGTGAGCAAGCCGCCGAGGGAGCTGCAGGCAAACGCGGCCCGGTCGAATTCGAGTGCGTCGAGAGTTCCGGTAAGTACGCCGACCGCCAGCTCGCGGACGGTCCGCTCCTGCCACCTATACGGCGGCGCGAGGCTGTGGCCGGGCAGGTCGATCAGGATATGGCGGAAGCCGGGCAACCCGGCGATCAGCGGTGCCATGCCCATGGCAGGCGCGGAGATGCCGTTGATGTGGACCAGCGGCTCACCCTCGCCTGCTGTCAGAACGCGCACCTGCACCGAAGGAGCGCTCAATGTGAGTGTGTGTTCGGTGATCGTCAGCCCGTAGGTGTCGGCCACGCGTTGTTCGGCCGCGCGGATCCGCAGCTCGAGTCCCTGGGAATTGCTCATGCAACCACTGTCGGGTGTGGGTGCCGTCGCAGTCTTGGACGAATGTTCGGCGTCAGGGCGCCGTGAGTGCGCCCGGCGTGATTCCGGCGAAGGCCGACATATCGCGGTGGAGGTGCGATTGGTCCGAATAGCCGCATGTCACAGCGACTTCGGCGGCGGAGCGGCCTGCCGTCAGCAGGTCGAACGCGCATCGGAATCGGACCACCATCGCTGCTCGTTTGGGTGTCACGCCGACCTGAGCGGTGAACTTCGACCACAGGCGCTGACGACTCCACCCGGTGAGGTCGGCCAGCTCCCACACCCGCACGGCGCCTTTGTCCGCGACGATTCGCTCCCAGCACGCGGCGACCTCGGGATCTGCCGTCCTCTTCGGCGTTTCCCGTGCGGTGAGAAATTTCGCTGTCACCGCGAATCTGTCCGCCCACGTTGCTGTTTCGGACAGCTGCTCGCGCAGCAATGGTGCCGCCGAACCCCAGATATCGTCCAGCCCGATCATCGTGCCGTTCAGGTCGGCCGGTGCGACACCGAGCAGGCCGAACGCGGCGATGGGCGACATCCGCAATTCGACACATTCGACCCGCGCGGCCTGAACATGGCGAATTCCCGGGGTGAGGCCGGCGACCAGGCCATCGAACGTGGAACCCTCCACAGTCAACCGGCTATCCCCGAATTGGATCACCACAGTGACCTCAGGCCGAGCGAAGATTCGCATATCGCACCCCGTCGCGGCGCGATCGCGAAACCCCGCCAGCACGACGCCCGCCATGGCCGATCCGGTCGACCGCGCCAGGTCCCAGCCGACATCCAGCTCCCGTTCGGACATGATCGGCCGCATCTGCTGAGCGTACGAGTGTTGTTGTCGGCCTGGCAACGGGACGATCGGGTCAGGGGTTGTCGACGTCGGCTCGGTCGGCGGCTTCGGTGCCCGCGGTCCAGCCTTCGGCGGAGCGGATGGTGATACCTCGGGTGCGGACGGTGGCGAAGTAGGTGTCGAAGGCTTTGTCTACTCGTTGCTGGTGGCTGGCCAGGACCGGGAGTAGGTGGGCGCGGTCGGGGGAGTCGGCGATCGTCGCTTCGGCGGCCTCGGCGAGGCGTTCGCCGATCCTCGAGGCGTAGGCGGTGAGGAAGGCCTTGCGGTAATGGCGGGAGCGGGATTCCTCGGTGGTGGCGTTGTCGATCATGGTGCGGGTGGCTTGGACCAGGAGTGAGGTGGACAGGATTTCCACGGCGTCGAGGTCGGGGTCGTCGCCGACGATCGTGACGAAACCCCAGTCGGCGACGAAGATCGCGCGGGCGCGGTTGGCTCGGGTGACCATGTCGATGAGCAGGGCTTTGGCGTCGGTGTAGGGGGTTTCGAGCCAGATTCGGCGGGCGGCGGGGAGATCGCGGTCGGTGCGCTCGGCATCGATCAGGGCGCGGTCGATCGCGTACTTGGTCATGAGTTCCTGCGCCTTGGCGGACAGGGTCTCGGCTTCCTCGGCGAAGGACGTCGACTCAGCCTTGGCGAGGAGGCCGCGGACTCGGCCGAGGGTCTTCTCGTCGACGTGGTGGTGGGTGGCGGTCTGTCCGCGGGTGCCTGGAAGCGGCACGATCTGCTCGAGTTTCGGGAGTTGGATGAGCAGGGCGAGCGCGGTGAGGGCCGCGGTGAGGGCCTCTTCGTCGGTGAGTAGCGCGCGGTCGGCCCACTGCTCGAGGTGCGGCCGATCGGAGGTCCACCACACCGTGGCGCCCAGTTCGTTCAGTTGCGTCTGCCAGATCTCGTCGACGGATTCGGGTGCGAAGTCGGCGCGGTGGCCGGCGATCAGGTCCGTCAGATACCCGATCGCGAATTCGTCCAACCGCCTGCGCGCGGCCTCGTGTATGTCGCTCGGCAACCAGCCGAACTCGAAGGCGCGGGCGATGATTCGCGCAGCGGCGAGCGCAACCCCCGTACCCGGCTCCGCTGCCGCTACCTGTTCGGCGAACCGCTCGATCGCGTTCTTGTCGCCCTGTGCGGCGAGGAAGGCGACGGTCGCGATCGCATCGGCGACCTGCGACGGGTCACCCGACAACGCGGCATCGACCGGAAGTCCGGGAGCGGCCGCCGGCTTGCGACCGGTGCGACGCCGACGATTCTGCTTGGCCAAGGTGTGCCGATCCTGTTCGTGGAGGCGCTGCCCTGCGATGGGGTGGGCAGCGGCGAGAAGTTCGCGGCGTCCATTGTCGCAGCGGGGCGGCACGGTCGTTCGTTCGACTTCGAAGGGTCGGAGCAGGTCAGCCGAGCCGGGTGGATAGCGGATTATGTAATCGATGCTCGCCCACGAGAATCCGACCGTGGAATGATTTCGGACGGCGGTCGGTGCGACTAGGGTGGTGGTATGAGTTATCGGGGGATGTTGCTCGACGAACGGGCCGAACTTGTCGAACTGCTGCGGGGTTTGAGTGAGCAGGAATGGGAGACGCCGTCGCTGTGCGCGGGGTGGCGGGTTCGCGATGTGGTGGGGCACCTGCTGCAGGACACGCTGAGTCCACTGAGCTATGCGGCGGTCGTGGTGAAGAGTCGCGGCTCGGTGGAGCGCACCAATAACGCACTCGCGCAGTCATTCTCGGGGCTGACGACCGGGCAGCTGGTGGACAAACTCGACAAGGAGTCGGGTCGTCTTTCGAAGTACTCGCCCCGGCTCATGCTCTCCGACCTCGTAGTCCACCACCAGGACATCCGACGCCCGCTCGCCCGCCCGCGGACGATCCCCGCCGACCGTCTCACCGCGGTCCTCGACTACCCCGACCCGTTCGCCTTACCCGGCAGATTCACCAAGGGCCTGCGTTTCGTCGCCACCGATATCGACTGGTCCTCGGGCGACGGCCCGGAAGTTCGCGGCCCGGGCGAGGCCATCGCCCTGGCCGTGGTCGGCCGCACCGTCGCGCTCGACGACCTCACCGGTGGCGGGCTCCCCGAACTCCGCCGCCGCATGTCCTGACATCGGGAGGGAACGTCGATCGGGCTCAGCGCCGTAGCGCGGTCTCCGTCTCCGTTCGCGACAGCTTGTCGGGATTGCGCACGGAGTAGAGCCCGGTGATGAGTCCGTCGTCGATGCGTACCGCGACTACGGTGTCGATCGTGCCGTCGAGGCGCAGAATCAGTGCCGGGTGGCCGTTGAGCTGGGCCGGTTCGACGGTCATCTCGGCGCCGATTCTGGGCAGCCCGGCTGTCAGCAACGCGGCGACCAGGTCGGCTCCGATGATGGGGGACAGGGCGGCCTGCTTGATTCCGCCGCCGTCGCCGAGGAAGACGACATCAGGGGCCAGTAGGTCGAGCAAATGCTGTAGGTCGCCGGTTTCGATCGCCCGCTGGAAGGCGGCGAGCGCGTCGCGGGACTCGTTCGGGGACACGATTCCGCGTGGTCGGCGGGCTGCGACGTGGGCACGAGCTCGGTAGGCCAGTTGGCGGACAGCGGCTGGGGTTTTGTCGACGGCGTCGGCGATTTCGTCGTAGTCCAGGTCGAATACTTCGCGGAGTACGAACACCGCTCGCTCGATCGGGGTGAGTGTTTCCAAGACCAGCAGCATCGCCATCGAGACGCTCTCGGCCAGTTCGACGTCCTCGGCCACGTCCGGGGTGGTCAGCAGCGGTTCGGGTAGCCAGGGGCCGACATAGGATTCCCTGCGCCGACCGAGCGTGCGCAGCCGGTCCAGCGACTGACGGGTCGTGATTCTGACCAGGTAGGCGCGCTGGTCCAGAACCGTGTCGAGGTCGACGCGTACCCATCGCAGCCATGTTTCCTGCAGGACGTCCTCGGCGTCGGCGGCCGAGCCGAGCATCTCGTAGGCGACGGTGAACAGCAGATTGCGATGGGCGACGAACATCTCGGTTGCTTGTGCCTTGCCGTCGGGCGTGGTCTGCGCCGCCATGGGTAGCTCCTGTTTCCGCTCGGATGTGTCGCACACCAGACGCCGGTCGGCGCCGTTGCGTAACACCGGTGCGCAGTGGCGTGGATCACGTCGACGAGGGTGTTACGGATATCCGGTCGCGTTCGTCTCATGGTCGTTCGATTCAGCAACTACCAGTGAGGAACACGTCATGGAACCCCGATTCAACCTGTTCGATACCGAGGTCGGCGCCAAGTTCGGCAAGCGGTTCGGCAACGCCAGCCTGGCGCTGATGCAGTCGTCCCTGCCGAAAGCCACCCAGGACCTGGTGATGTTGCGCGTCAGTCAGATCAATGGCTGCGCCTACTGCACCGACGCGCACAGCAAGGACCTCGCCCACGCCGGAGAGTCCGCGACACGGATCAATCTTGTTGCCGCGTGGCGTGAGTCGACCGTGTTCACCGACGCGGAACGCGCGGCGCTCGCACTGGCCGAGGAAGGTACCCGCGTCGCCGATGCCGCTCATGGCGTGTCCGACGCGACCTGGGCCCAGGCGCGCGAGCACTACGACGACGAGCAGCTCGCTGCCCTGGTTGCCGTGGTGGCCCAGATCAACGCGGCCAACCGACTCGGCGTCATCCTGCGTCAGCAGGGCGGTGCCTACGAGCCCGGCATGTTCGAGGCCGTGGCCAACTGACCCCACGGCGGGTTCGCGTGACGCGGGCCTCACCGCCGCGGACCGTTGCGGGAACGCGGACACAGACCTACTAGTCTGAATGCGTGAGTCTTGTGCTGTTGCCCGCTGTCGATGTCGCCAATGGTGAGGCCGTGCGCCTTGTGCAAGGGGAGGCCGGTAGCGAAACGAGCTATGGGTCGCCTCGGGACGCGGCGTTGGCGTGGCAGCAAGCGGGGGCCGAGTGGGTGCATCTGGTCGATCTGGACGCGGCCTTCGGCAAGGGGAGCAACCGGGAACTGATCGCCCGGGTCGTCGGCGAGCTCGACGTCAAGGTCGAACTGTCCGGCGGTATCCGTGACGACGATTCGCTCAAAGCGGCGCTGGCCACCGGGTGCGCGCGGGTCAACATCGGCACCGCGGCGATCGAGAACCCGCAGTGGTGTGCCCGGGTGCTCGGCGAGTACGGCGACCGGATCGCGGTCGGGCTCGACGTCAAGCAGATCGACGGGCAGTGGCGGCTGCGCGGCCGGGGCTGGGTGACCGACGGCGGCGACCTGTGGGAGGTGCTCGAACGCCTCGAGCGCGACGGGTGCGCACGCTATGTCGTCACCGACGTCTCCAAGGACGGCACGCTGACCGGCCCCAACCTCGAGCTGCTGAGCGAGGTCGCCAACGCCGCCGAGGCACCGGTGGTCGCCTCCGGCGGTATCTCGGTGCTCGACGACCTCGTCGCCATCGCGGGCCTGGCCGAAGACGGTGTGGAGGGCGCGATCATCGGCAAGGCGTTGTACGCGGGCCGGTTCACGCTGCCCGAAGCCCTGGCCGCGGTGCGCTGACACCGCCGATGACCGCCACGCCGAGCACCGCCGAACTGACCGACCTGCTGACCGTCGCCACCCAGACCCTGGACGGCGTGGTCGGGCGTTTCGTCGAAGGCCTCGGCGCGCCGAGCGCGGTGACCAAGGGCCGCAACGACTTCGCCACCGAGCTCGATCTCGAGCTGGAACGCACCATCTCCGCCGAGCTCCAGCAGCGCACCGGCATCGCGGTGCACGGTGAGGAATTCGGTGGGCCCGCGCTCACCTCGGGCACGGCCTGGGTGCTCGATCCGATCGACGGCACCTTCAACTACTCCTCCGGCCATCCCATGTCGGGCACCCTGCTGGCGCTGGTGCACGAAGGCGAACCGGTGATCGGCCTGACCTGGCTGCCCACGCTCGGTAGCCGCTACACCGCGGTATCCGGTGGGCCGGTGTACCTCGACGGTGTGGCGTTGCCACCGCTGGAACCGGGCAAGCTCGCCAACTCCATGATCGGGTTCGGCGCCTTCAACCTCGACTCGGCAGGCCGCATCCCCGGTCAGTTCCGATTCGACCTGCTCGGTGCCTTGAGCCGGTTGTCCTCGCGGGTGCGGATGCACGGCGCCACCGGCATCGACCTGGCGTTCACCGCGTCCGGGGTGCTCGGCGGCGCGGTGGTCTTCGGGCATCATCCGTGGGACAACGCGGCCGGGGTCGCGCTGGTGCGCGCCGCGGGTGGCGTGGTCACCGACCTCGCGGGCGCGCCGTGGACGATCACCTCCGGCTCGGTGCTGGCCGCCGCGCCGGGCGTGCACGAGGAGCTGCTGGAAATGATTTGCACCGTCAGCGAAGAAGAACGAGGGTGAACCCCATGACACCGCGCACCGACGAACGACCGAGCACCCTGGCGGTCCGCGTGATCCCGTGCCTTGACGTCGATGCCGGTCGGGTGGTCAAGGGCGTCAACTTCCAGAACCTGCGCGACGCGGGCGACCCGGTGGAACTGGCCGCGACCTACGACGCCCAGGGCGCCGACGAGCTGACCTTCCTCGACGTGACCGCCTCCACCGGCGACCGCGGCACCATGCTCGACGTGGTGACCCGGACCGCCGAACAGATCTTCATCCCGCTCACGGTCGGCGGCGGCGTGCGCACGGTCGACGACGTCGACCGGCTGCTGCGCGCGGGCGCGGACAAGGTGTCGGTGAACACCGCCGCCATCGCCCGCCCCGAAGTGCTGTTCGAGATGTCGCAGCGCTTCGGTGCCCAGTGCATCGTGCTCTCGGTCGACGCGCGCACCGTGCCCGACGGTGAGCCCGACACCCCGTCCGGCTGGGAGGTCACCACCCACGGCGGCAAGCGCGGCACCGGCATCGACGCCGTCGAATGGGCCATCCGCGGCGCCGAACTCGGCGTGGGCGAGATCCTGTTGAACTCGATGGACGCCGACGGCACCAAGGCCGGATTCGATCTGCCGATGATCACCGCGGTGCGCGCCGCAGTGCGCGTACCGGTGATCGCCAGCGGCGGCGCGGGCGCGGTCGAACACTTCCCGCCCGCCGTCCACGCCGGTGCCGACGCGGTACTGGCCGCGAGCGTGTTCCACTTCGGCGATCTCACCATCGGACAGGTGAAGGACGCGATGCGCGCGGACGGCATCACCGTCCGCTGACCCACTCTCAGGCCGCGGCTTCGGCCGAATTCGCCTGACGCCGAACTCTTCGGTGTCCGCGCACCACGATCCGCCGGTACGCGGACGATGGAATCACCGTGCGTCGATCGCGATGAATTCCGGTGTCGCCGGTGTTGACAGCGGGATGAGCATCGGAATCGCGTTGTCCCCGTTCGCCCTCGATCAATCCGCCAACGCCGTGGACGCGGCCGTCGACCTGGGCCAGGTGGCCGCCGATGTCGGGCTGAGCTCGGTCTGGTTGGGGCAGACCTTCAGCACTGACTCGATCGTGTTGGCGGCGTTGATCGGTCGGGCAGTACCGGGGATCGAAGTGGGTACTTCGGTCGTCCCGGTGCCGGGCAGGCATCCGTTGCTGGTGGCGAGTCAGGCGCAGACCGCGCAGGCGGCGAGCGGCGGACGGTTCGTGCTCGGGGTGGGGCTCGGCGCTCGGTCGCTGTCCGAACGCGCGTTCGGCGGGCCGTTCGACCGTCCTGCCGTCCGGTTGCGTGAATTCCTCACGGCGCTGCGGTCGATTCTCGATACCGGTGAGGTCGACTTCCGCGGGGAGACAGTGACCGCAGCCAGTCCGATGCCCGCGGCTGTCGCGGGTGCCGACCCGACGGTGCCGGTGCTGGTCGCGGCGATGGGGCCGCAGGCGTTGCGGGCCACCGGTGAACTGGCCGACGGCACGTTGCCCTTCCTGGTCGGCCCCGAGGCGCTGGCCGAGCACATCGTCGCGCCATTGACCGCCGCCGCGGCGGCTGCGGGCAGGCCGCGTCCCCGCGTCGTCGTGATGGTCCCCGGCGTCGTGACTGCCGACGTCGCCGGGGCGCGGAGCATCGCAGCGGCGAAAACCGCCTTCTACGACACGATTCCGTCGTATCAGCGAGTGGTGGAGCTCTCGGGTGCCCAGCGGGCAGCCGAACTGGTGGTGATCGGCGACGAGGAGACAGTGGCCGCGCGAGTGGCCGACTATTTCGCCGCGGGCGCCACCGATGTGGTGTTCTCCCAGGCCGATCTGACCACCCCCGAAGACCAGCAGCGCACCTGGCGGCTGCTCGGTGAGCTGAACCGCGCCCGCTGACCCGCCGTCACAGTCCCATCTCGGCCGCGATGACAGTGCGAAGGACATCGCTGGTGCCGCCCATGATGCGGTCGACCCGGTGGTCGGCGTAGAGGCGGGCGATCGGGGAGTCGGCGAGATAGCCGATGCCGCCGTGTAATTGGAGGCAGCGGTCGATCACCCGGCCCGCCGACTCGGTGCAGAACAGTTTGGCCGAGGCGGCGTCGGCGGGGGTCAGGTCGCCGCGGTCGTTGGCGGCCAGCGCACGGTCGACGACCGCCTCGACGGCATCGACCTCGGCGCGGCAGGCGGCCAGCTCGAATGTGGTGTTCTGGAAGCTCGCCGCCGGGTGCGCGAACGCGGTGCGCTCGGTGGTGAAGCGGTACGCGAAACGGACCGCGGCCTTGGCGTGCGCGTGGGCGCCGATGGCGATGGTCAGACGTTCGCGCGGCAGCTGCGCGGCGAGATGGGACTGGGCGCGGTGGGCGTCGCCGAGTCGATCGGCCACCGGCACCCGCACATCGGTGAAGGTGAGTTCGGCTGTGTCGGAGACCTTTCGACCGAGGGTGTCGAGTGCGCGACCGACCCGGTAGCCGGGGGCGGCGGCATCGACCACCAGCAGAGAAAGGCCGTAGGTCGGGTCGTCGGCGTTCGGGGGTGCGGTGCGCGCGCACACGATGACGCGGTCGGCGTGTACACCGCCGGTGACGAAGGTCTTCGAACCGTTGAGCAGGTACTCGGTGCCGTCCAGCGACATCGGCGCGGTGGTCCGCATGCCGGCGGGCTCCGTTCCGGTGCCCGGTTCGGCGACCGCGAGCGCGAACATCGTTTCGCCGGTGGCGAATCCGGGCAGCCAGCGCTGCTGCTGTTCGGCTGTCGCCAGGTCGGTGATCAGTGGCAGGCAGCGGGACACGTGGGCGCTGGAGCCGCCGAAAGACACCGCGGCGCGGGCGATCTCCTCGGCGAGCACCGCGCGGTACCGGAACGACTCGAGGCCGGAGCCGCCGTGCTCGACGGGCACCTCCATGCCGAGCACCCCGAGTTCGCCCAGCCGGTAATAGAATTCGCGCGGCACCAGTCCGTCGTCGTACCACTTGCCGAAACTCGGCACGACTTCGGAGTCGATGAACGCGCGTATCGTCGCCCGGAAGGCGTGGTGCTCGGCATCGAAAACTGTTCTGCGCATGGGGATTCCTTACCGGCCGCGAACGGCCACGAGCCGGCCCGCCCGAGGAGTTGATCGGGCGGACCGGCGAGACGGCGGGGGAGACTACTTGGGCGGGGTGGGAACCGCGGGGTCCTTGCAGTAGGCACCGAGCTCGGCCGGGCACGGCGCGAGAATGGTCGAGAAGTACTGGTAGGCGGAGAAGAGCGCCAGCGGACCACCGACGGTGACCAGGCCGAGCATCGTTCCTGCCGCACCGAGCGTGGCCGCGCCGAGCACACAACCGGCCACCGTGGCACCGACCCACGGCACGAGCAGCACGATCACCGGGCTGGCGATGGCCGCACCGGCGGCACCGCCGACCAGGCAGCCGATACCGCCGCCGACCACCGCGCCGACGATGGCGGCCACGGCGCTACCCACGCCGAGGCGCTGGCTGAGCACGCCGAGCGCGGCTTGATCACGCGGGGTGAAGGACTCGGCGATCTGCTGCGCCGCGACGTCCTGGGTGATCACGTTCGTGGCCGCGGCCACCGGGGCGCCGCCCTCCCGCGACGGCGTCAGGGTCGCGGTGCCGCCGTCGATGGTGGCGGCGATCGGGAACACCTTGTCGTCCATGCGGTAGGTCAGCGGCAGTGCGGCGACCGGGGTGTCGGCGCCGGTGGTGAGCACGAGCTGGCCATCGACGACCTGCAGTTTGCCGTCGGTGGACAGCACCGCGGAGTCACCCTGCCTGCTCACCTCGTAGCGCACCTCGGTCTGCGGTGCCGGATCGGCGTTGCCGGTCCCGGTACTGACGCACAGGGCCAGCGCGGTCATGGCCGCCGTGGCCAGGGTGGTTGACATCTTCATGGTGAACCTCATCGATCGGGGTGTATTGGGACAGGCCGCGCACGCTGGGATGCGCTGCGCAACGTTGAGGGAGCGACTACTTGCCGCTGGTGTCGATCAGGCCGCCGTCGGACAGCGACCAGTGCTCGCCGACGAAGGTCTGGATGCCGACGGACTCGAGCGGATAGCCGTCGCCCGCACCGGTTTTCATCGCGATGCCGGGCAGCATGAGGTCGGTGGAGACGTTGTCGAGCGAGCGCATCGCGTCCCGCAGGCCCTCGCGGGTCGGGCATTTCGCCGCTTCCATGGTCTTGCGGAAGCTCTCGGCCATCGTCCATCCGGCCATGGCGTGCTGGTTCGTCGGGTCGGCGCCGGGTGCGTACTGCGCCATCTTGGACTTGTATGTCTGCATGCCCGCGTCGGTGGCCCAGCGCGGGTCGGCGGGTTCCTTGAGGAACGCCGCGGTCACCGTGCCCTGGACGTTGGCCAGCCCGACCGGGCGCAGGGTGGCCATGGTGTTGGAGACCACGGCGAGCATGTGCAACGGATTCCAGTCGGTATTGCGGACATCGGCGGCCAGCGCCTGCGAGGCGAACTTCGGTGTCGAGAAGTTCAGCAGCACATCGGCTTTGGCATTGGCCAGGTTGCGGACCTGGGCGTCGACGGTGGGGTCGGTGACCTCGAAGCTCTGCTCGGCGATCACCTTCACCCCGCTGCCCGCGACGCCCTCGGTGAACGCCGCGAGCAGGTCCTTGCCGAAGTCGTCGTTCTGGTAGAGCACCGCCACGGTCGCGTTCGGCCGCTGCGCCTTCACGTACTGCGCGTACGCCAGACCCTCGGTGCGGTAGCTGGGCTGCCAGCCGATGGTCCACTGGTTCTCGGTGCTGGAACCGAATTTGTTCGCCCCGGTGGCGACGAAGACCTGGGGCACCTTGCGCTGGTTGAGATAGTCGGTGACCGCGGAAGAGGTCGCCGTGCCGAGGGTTTGGAAGACCGCGAACACCTGGTCCTGTTCGACCAGGCGACGGGTCTCTTCGACTGTCTTCGGCGGCTGGTAACCGTCGTCGCGTACTACGTACTCGACTGTGCGTCCGTCGATGCCACCCTGCTCGGCGTTGATGTAGTCGAAGTAGGCCTTGGCGCCCTTGGGTACCTCGCCGTAGGCCGAGGCCGGACCCGACAGCGGGTACGCCCCGCCGAGTTTGATGGTGCTGTCGGTGATACCGATCGTCTGCTGACCCTTGCAGTCGCCTTGACCGACGGAGCCGGTCTCCTCGCCACGACCACCACACGCGGTGAGGGTCGCGAGTAGCGCGGCCGTCACACCGATGGAGCGGATTGCCCTAGTGCGCATGAGTTTTCCCTTTCCGGACACGATGTCCGAGCCATTGCGTCCACTGGGTGGCCAGGCCGGCCAAACCCTTCGGCGCGAGGTACATGACCGCGATGATCAGCAGTCCGAAGATGACGCCGGGTGCGGCTTGATTCACGTCCTGGGCGAAACTGGGCACGAACATCACGAACAGTCCGCCCAGCAGGGGGCCCCAGGTGGTGCCGAGCCCTCCGACGACCAGCCCGGCCAGCAGCGTGATCGACAGCGTCAGCGCGAAGGAATCGGGTGAGACGAACGCGATCACCCAGGTGTAGACACAGCCCGCGATGCCTGCCAGCAGCGCGCTCCAGGCGAAAGCGAGTGTTTTGTAGTGCGCCAGATTCACCCCGAGCACCTCGGCGGCGATCTCGTTGTCGCGCACCGCGTGCAGTGCGCGCCCGACCCGGGAGCGCAGCATCCCGGCGACCAGGACGAAGCTCACCACGGTGGTGGCCAGCGCCAGGAAGTACAGCCACTGGTCCTCGGCCAGCCCGGTCCACGCCGGCGCGACGGGCTTGGTGACGGTGAGTCCCATGGAACCGCCGGTGATTCCGTCGAACCGCTTGAGCAGCGGCACCAGGAAGATCGCGATGGCCAGGGTGACCAGTGCCAGATACAGCCCGCGCAGTCGCAGCGCCGGGGCACCGAGGGCGAAGCCGAGGACGAAGGTGACGGCCGCGGCGATCGGGATGGTCGCGAAATACGGTGTGTCCCAGTGCTCCATCGCGATCGCGGCGGTGTAGGCGCCGATGGCGAAGAAGGCGCCGTGGCCGAGCGAGATCTGGCCGGTGTGGCCGACCAGCAGGTTCAGCCCGAGCAGGGTGACCGCGTAGATCATCGCCATGGCCAGTTGGAAAGTGCGGAAGGGCACCAACTGGAAAGGTGCGACGCAGGCCAGCAGGACAAGCGCGGCCGTCGCGACGATCGGCCAGCGCAGCGTATTCAGCTGGTGCAGTATCGGTTTCGCGACCGGGGTTGCCGAAGGCCGTGTCGCAATGTTCACTTCGCTCATACTCGTTCCACCGCCGCGTGTCCGAACAGACCTTGGGGGCGCAGCAACAGCACGCCCAGGATGATCACCAGCGGCACACCGATCTTGAGTTCGGTGCCGATCGCGTCGACGTAAGCGCCGGTGAGGGTTTCGGCGACGCCGACGATCAGACCGCCTGCCACCGCGCCGCCGGGGGAGTCGAACCCGCCCAGCGTCGCCGCCGCGAAGGCGTAGATGAGGACCCCGCCCATCATGTTCGGTTCGAGGAACAGCAGCGGCGCCGACAGTACGCCCGAGACCGACCCGACCAGCGCGGCCAGACCCCAGCCGAGCGCGAGCACGGTGCCGACCCGGATGCCGACGAGCTTGGCCGACTGCGGATTACACGCCACCGCCCGCATCGCGAGCCCGATCCTGGTGTAGCGGAACAGCAGATACAGCAGCGTCATGACCACGGCGACGACGAGCAGAATGCCGAGACTGCCGTAGCCCACACTCAGGCCGCCACCACGTAAAGCCCCCTCGGGAAAGGGATTCGGGAACGACTTGGTCTGATACGACCAGATCCAGCCCGCGGTGGCGTTGATGGTGAAAAAGAGACCGACGGTGACGATCACCAGGGTGATCTCGGGTGCGCCCTCGACCGGACGGATCACCACTCGTTCGATCAGCATGCCGCCGGCGAAGGAGAGGACAAGGGTGAGCGGCAGTGCCGCCCAGAACGGCATGAGCTGGCTCAGCTGCCAGGCCAGAAACGCCGAGAACATGGCCAGCTCGCCCTGGGCGAAGTTGACGATCCCGGTGAATCGGTAGATGAGCACCAGGGCCAGCGCGAGGCCCGCGTAGATGGCGCCCGCGGACAGTCCCTCGACGAGCTGCTGCAGGAATTCGATCACGGCCGCACCCGATATCCCAGGTAGGAGCGGGTGACCTGCTCATCGGCCCTGATCTGCTCTGCGGTGCCCGACAAGACGATGCGCCCGGTTTCCAGGACGTGCGCCTGCTGGGCGACCTCGAGCGCGAGGTGGGCGTTTTGTTCGACGACGATCACCGTGGTGCGTTCCTCTTCGTTGATGGTGGCGACGATCCCGAACAACTCCTGGGTGACCAGCGGTGAGAGGCCGAGCGAGGGTTCGTCGAGCAGCAGCAGGCGTGGCCGGAGCATCAGGGCCCGGCCGATGGCGAGCATCTGCTGCTGGCCGCCGGACAGGCCGCCCGCGGCGTCGCGCTGCTTGTCGCGCAGGATCGGGAAGTAGTCGTAGACGCGGCGCAGGTCGGTGTCGACGGCGGCGCGGTCACGGCGGGGATAGGCGCCCAGGCGCAGGTTTTCTTCGACGGTGAGCGGGGCGAAGGTGCCGCGTCCCTCCGGAACATGGGCGACACCGAGGCGCGCCATCGATTCCGGTGCGCGACCGGATACTTCGTCACCGTCGAGGAGCAGACTGCCGCGAACCTTGATCATCCCGCACAGGGCGCGCAGCAGGGTGGTCTTGCCCGCGCCGTTGGGGCCGAGGATCGCGCACACGGTGCCCCGCTCGACCGAAAAGCTCACGCCATGAAGGACTTTCGCCGCACCGTAACCGGCATGCAGGTCGGTGATCGTCAAGAAATCGCTCGTGCCTGCCGTCGGCCAGTGCTCGCTCATGCCGAAGCTCCCAGGTAGGCGCGGATGACGGCCGGATCCTGCTGTACCGCTTCGGGTTTGCCCTCGGCGATCACCTGGCCGAACTCGAGGCAGATCACCCGATCGCAGGTGCCCATCACGAAACCCATGTGGTGTTCGACGACGATCACGGTCAGTGCGAGGTCGGCCTGCAGGGCGCGCAGCCGCTCGGCGAATTCGTCCACTTCCCCGTGGCTCAGGCCGTTCACCGGTTCGTCGAGCAGCAGCAGTCGCGGCCGCACCGCCAGCGCTCGGGCGAGTTCGATGCGTTTGAGGGTGCCGAAGGGCAGGCCGGCGGCCGGGTGGTCGGCGACCGCGGTCAAGTCGAGGCGTTCGAGCAGCTCGTCGGCTTCGGCGCGCAGCAGCTTTTCCTCCTTGCGCACCTTCGGCAACCGCAGTCCGGCTGAGACGAAGCCCGCGCATGCCCGGTGATGCGCGCCGACGAGGACGTTCTCGCGCACCGAGAGACGGGGGAACAGGCCGAGGTTCTGGAAGGTGCGGGCGATGCCGAGCCCGGCCAGGGCGTCGGGCCGCACCGTCGACAGGTCGGTGTCGAGGTAACGCATGGTGCCCGACGTGAGCCGGTTGCGCCGCGTCATGCAGTTGAACAGGGTGGTCTTGCCTGCGCCGTTGGGTCCGATCAGACCGACCATCTCGCCGGGAGCGACCGTGAACCCGACGTCCTGCAGAGCGGTGATGCCGCCGAAGCGCACCGTCAGGTTGGTAATCTCGAGCATGCGACGAACACTAAGACCGCAGGTCGGAGCCCACATCGGACGTTGCGGACCAAGAACTCGCCCGGTGCTCGTCCGCTGCGGACAGTGTGACGTGGTTGACACTGTGCTCCGCCCCATGCACACTCCCCGAACATGTCAGCTGGATCACGTTTAGCCGTTTCGACCGAATCCGATCAGGTCCAGGCCGAGCGTCAGCGGATCGCGAGCTGCGCCTACGACCACGCCGACGAGATCGCCGACGACGTGATGGCCAAGATCCGCGCCCAGCTGCCCGGCTACGCCACCGCGGACCCCGGTGTTCTCGACGATGTGCACGATCAGCTCGCCCGGCTGAGCCGCACCGGACTCGGTGCGCTGCTCGAGCACCGCCGCGTCTGCCCGGCCGATGTCGCCTACGCCCGGCAGGCGGCGGCGCGGCGGGCCCGCACCGGCTTGCCGCTGGTCGACTACATCGCCGCGTTCCGGCTCGGCCAGCGCGCCATCTGGAAAACACTGCTCGCGCACGCGGGCGATTCCGAGGCCGGGAAGGCGGCGGTGCTGTCGTTGGCGGGGCCGCTGGCTCGCTACACCGATCTGATCAGTACCCAGGCCACCGACGCGTATCTGGAATTCCAGCAGTACGTGGCCGATGAATCCGGGCGGGACTCGCAGGCCCTGATGGACGCGCTGCTCGACGGCACGCTGCCCGCGAGCGGTCCGCATCTGTCGGTGGCCACCGCGCACGGCATCGGGGCCGAACGCACCGTGCCGGTGGTCGTGGTCACCGCGGTGGTGCTCGATCGAGCGGAGCGTAGCGAGGACTCGTCCGAAAGCCTGGTTCAGGCAAGGCAATTGGTGTCCGCGGCGATGGCGCGGTGCACGGTCAACGGATTGCGGACGCTGTCGGCGGTGCGCGGCTCCGAGATCGTCGCGGTGCCCGCGCTCGCGAGCGCGGGCGCGGCCGACGGACTGTGCGAACGGCTGCGCGCGATGCAGGACGAACTGGGTGCCGAGGGCATCACGCTCGCCATCGGGGTGAGCACCGCGGTGACCGAGGTCGCCCAGATTCCGCGTGCCTACCGGCAGGCGCAGGCCGCGCTCGCGCTCCTGCCCGAAGGGGGTGGGGTGCTCGCGTTACCGCAGCTCACCCCGTTCAAGTACCTGCTCTTGCGGGCCGATGACACCACCCGTCAGCTGGTCGATCCGCGCATCGGCAGCGCACTGGCCGAGGACCGTGTTCGTGGCGGGACGTTGGCCGAGACGATCCGCGCGTTCGCCGCCGCCGACATGAATCTGCGCGAAGCCGCCGACGCCCTGCACATCCACCTCAATACGGCCAAGTATCGGCTGGGCCGGATCCAGGAGCTCACCGGCCGAAATGTGCGCAGCGTGAACGACCTCGTCGAACTGCTGGTGGCCATCGAACTGGCTGCTGTTATAAACGAGGCATGAGCCTGGACCCCGCCATCGCCGCCCGCCTCAAGCGCACCGAGGACGGATTGATCGCCGCGGTCGCGCAGGAAAAGGCGACCGGGGACGTGCTGATGATGGCGTGGATGGACGATGAGGCGCTGGCCCGAACGCTGGAAACCCGTCAGGCGACCTACTATTCGCGCTCGCGTCAGCAGTACTGGGTCAAGGGCGAGACCTCCGGGCACACGCAGTACGTGCACGAGGTGCGCCTGGATTGCGACGGCGACACGCTGCTGCTGATCGTCGATCAGGAAGGCGCGGCCTGCCACACCGGCACCCACACCTGCTTCGACGCCGACGTGCTGCTCGCCGCGGACTAGTCGCCGTCTTCGACGAGGATCCGATTCAGCCGGTCGGACAGCGTTTCCCCGAGCACCGCGAGTTGCGCGGTCTGCGGATCGGTGAGACCGTCCAGGACGAGCCTGCGTACGGCATCCACATAGCCGGGGGCGGCTTCGATCACCTTCTCGAAACCCGCGTCGGTGAGTACCGCGTACACCCCGCGTCTGCCCGCGGTGGTGTCGCGTCGCGCCCAGCCGAGACGTTCGAGCTTCGACACCACATGTGACAGTCGCGATAGCGACGCATTTGCCTTGTGGGCGAGATCACTCAGTTGCAGGCGGTGGCCCGCCTCTTCCGAGAGCAGGCTGAGCACCTGGAACTCGAAATGGGTGAGCCCGGACTCGCGTTGCAGCCGGGTGTCCAACGCGCCGGGGATCCGGGTCATGAGCGCGACGATCGCCTGCCATGCGCGCCGTTCGACGGGGTCGAGCCACTGGGTCATCGCCGGAACTGCCTCGCGGCCGGACGGCGGGCATGGTGGAGTGGGGCGCGCACGAGAGAGAGTTTGCCACGACGTCGCTGTGGCGTCCGCGAGTTGGTGGTGGTCGTGAGGTCACTCACATCACCGCGAGGTCGCGGATAACGGCTAACGGTCGCCGGTCATCGGCGGCATGGTGGGCTCGGGCGGGCGTGCCGCGGCCTTGGCGGCCTGGTGACGGTTCAGTCCACGCTTGCCCATCAGCGCGAGCACCAGCGCGAAAACCACCGCCGCGACGATGGCGCCGACCAGGCAGGCGCCGCGGAACGCAGGCGCGTCGACGTCGAGAATGCGTTGACCGGCGTGTGCGGCATTGTTGCCACCGAGCACGATCGTCAACGTCATCAGATTGGGCAGCGAGCAAGCCAGCGCGATGATCACCGCCGCGCCCGCGATGAACTTGCCGCCCTTGCGCTTCCACACCCGCACCGCCGATACCAGCAGCAGCAAGGGCAGCAGCGTGAACAGGAACCCGTACACCAGACCCCACCAGATGCCCGAGCTGAAACTGCCGTGCACGACGTTGGCCAGCCGCTGTGCCCACCATCGGGGGATGAACGAGGACAGAATGAAGTAGGCGATCACCAGTACCACCACCGTGGCGAGCGCCATGATCGCCCGGTTACGCCATCGGACGGCGGTGGATTTCTGACCGCTCGACTGCACCTCGCCGGTTGTCATCTGCCCAGCGTAAGTGCGTCGGGGCCGCCGGGCGGCGACCCGGCGCCCGGCGATTCTTCGATCGGTACTACTCCGGGGTGGTGCTGCGTTCGCGCAGGAATGCCAGTGCTTCGTCGGCATGCACGGCCGCGCGCAGCTCACCGGTGATGATCTTCAGGATCGTGCGGTCGGTGTCGATCACGAAGGTGTGGCGCTTGACCGGGGCGAGTTTGCCGAGAAGTCCACGCTTCACGCCGAATTCGGCGGCCACCGCGCCGTCGCTGTCGGACAACACGGGATAGTCCAGGCGCTGCTTGGTGGCGAAGCCGGCCTGCACCTCGGTGCTGTCGGTGCTGATGCCGACGCACGAGGCGCCCAGCGCGGTGAATTCACCACTCAGATCGCGGAAGTGGCAGGCCTCGGCGGTGCACACCGGGGTATTGGCGGCGGGGTAGAAGAACAGCACCAGCGGGCCGTCGGCGAGCAAGCCGTCGAGCGAGCGGAGCTGGGCGGACTGATCGGGGAGCTCGAACTGCGGAGCGCGCTGGCCTGGCTGCATGCCCAGACAGTAACGACCGGCAGCGAAGTAAGGAAGATCCCCGTTCGCGTACACGAGCGGGGATCCTCATGGCCTACTGCCCGAGCAGCGCCGCGACGTCGGGATTGCGGATCTGCATCACGTCGAGGATGCCGTGCGCGCGCAGCAGTGGCTCTAGCTCGCGGATGCGGTCGCTGTGCCCGGCGTACTCGTCGGGGAAGTTCTTCTTGTCGAGGTCCTGGATGGCCTTGGCGTAGGTGACGAACGAATTGATCGCGCTCGCTGTCACCGCCTGCTGGCCGGGACCGTAGTGCTGCTGCGACGGGACAGCCAGCCGGCTGTCCTGTGCGCCCTGGTGCGAGGGGTACAACATTGCTCCTCTCGGAAAGGGGATTACCGCATGCGACGTGGAACCCGCGCGAGTGTAGTGATGCCGGTCACCGCCCGATTCGGCGCGGGGTCGGGTCCGCGCGCGCAGGCGGCGGCACGCCTGGGATGATGGGCTCATGCAGGGCGCGTCGACACCAACCACCACGACCCGCGAACAGTTCCGGCTGCTCGCCGCCGAGCACCGGGTCGTCCCGGTGACCCGAAAAGTGCTGGCGGACTCCGAAACTCCGCTCTCGGCCTATTCCAAACTGGCAGGCGACCGGCCGGGCACCTTCCTGTTCGAATCCGCGGAGAACGGGCGCTCGTGGTCGCGCTGGTCGTTCATCGGCGCGGGCAGCCCGTCGGCACTGACCGTCGTCGACGGTGAAGCCACCTGGCTCGGCACGGTGCCCGCCGACGCCCCCACCGGTGGTGACCCGCTGCGCGTGCTGCACGAGACCCTCGAACTGCTGCGCACCGAACGGCTGCCCGGTCTGCCGCCGCTCACCGGTGGCATGGTCGGTTATCTCGGCTACGACGCGGTGCGCCGGATCGAACGGCTGCCCGAGCTGGCCGCCGACGATCTGCGACTGCCCGAGCTGGTGCTGATGCTGGCCACCGACCTGGCCGCGTTCGACCACCACGAGGGCGCGATCACCCTCATCGCCAACGCGGTGAACTGGGACGGCACCGACTCCCGGGTCGACGACGCCTACGACGACGCCGTCGCCCGGCTCGACAAGATGACGGCCGCGCTGGCCGCCCCCGCGACCTCGACGGTGTCGGTCTTCGACCGGCCGGAACCGCAGTTCCTGCGCAGGCGCACCACCGAGGAATTCGGTGCGGGCGTGCACCGTCTGATCAAGGAGATCGAGGCGGGCGAGGCGTTCCAGGTGGTGCTCTCGCAGCGCTTCGAAATGGACTACACCGGTTCCCCGCTCGCGGTCTACCGGATGCTGCGGGCCTCGAACCCGAGCCCGTACATGTACCTGATGCACATCCCCGACGGCGCGGGTGGCACCGCGTTCTCCATCGTCGGCTCGAGTCCTGAATCGCTGGTCACCGTGAAAGACGGTGTGGCGACGACACATCCGATCGCGGGCACCCGCTGGCGCGGCGACAGCGCCGAGGACGACATCCTGCTCGAGAAGGACCTCCTCGCCGACGAGAAGGAGAACGCCGAGCACCTGATGCTCGTCGACCTCGGTCGCAACGACCTGGGCCGGGTCTGTCGTCCCGGCACGGTGAAGGTCACCCAGTACCGCCACGTCGAGCGGTACAGCCACGTGATGCACCTGGTCTCGACGGTGTCCGGGCTACTCGCCGAGGGCAAGGTCGCGCTCGACGCGGTGCGGGCCTGCTTCCCGGCCGGCACGCTGTCCGGTGCGCCGAAGGTGCGGGCGATGGAACTGATCGAGGAGCTGGAACCGACCCGGCGTGGCGTCTACGGCGGCGTGGTCGGCTACCTCGACTTCGCCGGTGACGCCGACACGGCCATCGCCATCCGCACCGCCCTGCTCAAGGACGGCATCGCCTATGTGCAGGCGGGCGCGGGCGTGGTCGCCGACTCCGATCCCGTGTACGAGGACACCGAGGCCCGCAACAAGGCCATGGCGGTGCTCAAGGCGATCGCGGCCGCGCAGACCCTGCGCACCTACGAAGGCGGGGACTTATGACGGCCACGCCCGGAGCAGACGACACCCCTCCGGCGGACGTCGACGGGCCGGATGCTGCGGTCACGGACTCCACCGGGGCCACGGCTGGGACGCCCGCTCGGGCAGCCAAGCCGATCGTTCCGGTCGTGCTGCTGGCGCTGGCCGCGGCGGGGTTGTGGGCTGCCTCGCGGATGACGTGGGTGACGGTGCACTCGGCCGACGGGCTCACCGAACCGCGCACCGATGACCTCAATGGTGGCGTGTGGTTCGGCGCGCTCACCCCACTCGCCCTGGTCCTGGTCGCCTCGATCGCGGCGGTGTTCGCGGTCAAGGGTGTGCTGCGTCAGCTGCTCGGGGTGGTGATCTCGGTGATCGCGGCGGCGGCCGCGGTACCGGGCTTCGCGCTGGCGGCCGGGGCGGGCAATACCGCCGACCGTGCGGGCACCCTGGCCGAATTGCCGGTGCGCGCGGTCGTCAGCGGCGCCGACACGCACCTGGGTCCGGCGATCCTGTCGATCCTCGCCGCGATCCTGGCACTGGCCGCGGGCATCCTGCTCACCCGCCGCACCGGCGAACGCGCCGAACTCTCCGGCAAGTACGACAACCCGGTGTTCCGACGTGCCGACGCCAGCGCCGCGGTGAGCAAACAGAACGCGGAGACCGGAACCGCGGCGCCACTGTCGGACCGGGTGCTGTGGGACGCGCTCGACGCGGGTACCGACCCGACCGACACCTCCGATACCCCCGGCGCCGACCACGGTCCGGCCGGGGAGAACAAGTGACCGGCAGCACCCCCGCCGCAGTGACACGCGCGGCGGGCATTTATTCTTTACCAGCATCGGTGAGACAGCGCCTGAGGGGACTCTCGGGCGAGAAGTGCGTCTTCCCAGAAAGGATTCGAGCCAGATGACGGTACTCGACTCGATTCTCGACGGGGTCCGGGCGGATGTTGCCGCTCGCGAAGCCCTCCTCGATTTTCAAGCGATCAAAGCTGCTGCCGCCGCGGTCAAGGGACCGCTGGACGCATATGCCGCGCTGCACGAGGACGGAATCGGTGTCATCGCCGAGGTGAAGCGCGCCAGCCCCTCCAAGGGCGCGCTGGCCGACATCCCCGATCCCGCCGTGCTGGCCAAGGCCTACGAAGACGGCGGCGCGCGCATCATCAGCGTGCTCACCGAGGGTCGGCGCTTCGGCGGATCGCTCGACGATCTCGACGCCGTACGCGCGGCCGTGAACATCCCGGTGCTGCGCAAGGACTTCGTCGTCGGCCCGTACCAGATCCACGAGGCCCGTGCCCACGGCGCCGACGTGATCCTGCTGATCGTGGCCGCGCTCGAGCAGGACGTGCTCGCCTCGCTGATCGACCGCACCGAATCCCTCGGCATGACCGCCCTGGTCGAGGTGCACACCGAGGAAGAGGCCGACCGCGCCCTCGAGGCCGGTGCCACGGTGATCGGCATCAACGCGCGCAACCTCAAGACCCTCGAAGTCGACCGCGATGTGTTCGCGCGGATCGCGCCCGGCCTGCCGTCGGAGGTCATCCGGGTGGCCGAGTCCGGCATCCGCGGCACCGCCGACCTGCTGGCCTACGCCGGTGCGGGCGCCGACGCCGTGCTCGTCGGTGAGGGCCTGGTGACCAGCGGTAACCCGCGTTCGGCCGTGTCCGAGCTGGTCACCGCCGGTACGCACCCGTCCTGCCCGAAGCCTGCTCGGCGGAGCATTCGGTGACGGTGCTTCCCCCGGCGAGCGCCGGCGTCGCGCAGCACTCCGACTACGAACCCGACGCGGGCGGCCACTTCGGCGTCTACGGCGGACGCCATGTCCCCGAGGCGCTGATGGCCGTGATCGAAGAGGTCACCGCCGAGTACGACAAGATCCGCACCGATCGCACCTTCCTCGACGAGCTCGACCGGTTGCAGCGTGACTACACCGGCCGCCCTTCGCCGGTGTTCGAATGCACCCGGCTGGCCGCGCACGCCGGTGGCGCGCGGATCTTCCTCAAGCGTGAGGACCTCAACCACACCGGCTCGCACAAGATCAACAATGTGCTCGGCCAGGCCTTGCTCGCCAAGCGGATGGGCAAGACCCGCGTCATCGCCGAGACCGGCGCGGGCCAGCACGGCGTCGCCACCGCCACCGCGTGCGCGCTGCTCGGCATCGGCTGTGTGATCTATATGGGCGCGGTCGACACGGCCCGCCAGGCGCTCAACGTGGCCCGCATGCGGCTGCTCGGCGCCGAGGTGATTGCGGTGACTTCGGGTTCGCAGACCCTCAAGGACGCGATCAACGAGGCATTGCGCGACTGGGTCACCAACGCCGACGACACGTTCTACTGCTTCGGCACCGCCGCAGGTCCGCACCCGTTCCCGCTGTTGGTGCGTGATTTCCAGCGCGTGATCGGCCTGGAAGCGCGCGAGCAGATCCAGCTCCCGGAGCAGGCGGGCAAGCTGCCCGATGCCGTCGTGGCCTGTGTCGGCGGTGGTTCCAACGCCATCGGCATCTTCCACGCCTTCATTCCCGACGCGGGCGTGCGCCTGGTCGGTTTCGAGGCGGCCGGTGACGGCGTCGAAACCGGACGCCATGCCGCCACCTTCACCGGTGGCACGCCCGGCGCCTTCCAGGGCGCCTACTCGTACCTGCTGCAGGACGAGGACGGCCAGACCATCGAATCGCATTCGATCTCGGCCGGTCTCGACTACCCGGGCGTCGGCCCCGAACACGCCTACCTCAAGGACATCGGTCGCGCCGAATACCGGCCGATCACCGACACCGAGGCGATGGACGCGCTGCTGCTGCTCTCGCGCACCGAGGGCATCATCCCGGCGATCGAGTCCGCGCACGCCGTGGCCGGCGCGCTGAAGCTGGGCTCCGAGCTCGGCGAGGGCGCGGTCATCCTGGTCAACCTGTCGGGTCGTGGTGACAAGGACATGGACACCGCGGGCCGCTGGTTCGGTCTGTTCGATGACGACGCCGCCGAGGAGAACAAGCAGTGAGTCAGCAGTCCCGTCTCGCGAACACCTTCGCCGCGGCGCGTAGCGAAGGTCGGGCCGCCCTGATCGGCTACCTGCCCGCGGGCTATCCCGACCTGGCCGGATCCATCGCCGCCTGCCGCGCACTGGTCGAATCCGGTTGCGACATCGTGGAAGTGGGCGTCGCCTACTCCGATCCCGTGATGGACGGCCCGGTCATCCAGGCCGCCGCCGAGCAGGCGCTGCGCGGTGGGGTGCGCGTGCGCGACGTGTTCTCCGTCGTCGAGGCGATCACCGACGCCGGTGGTCAGGCCGTGGTGATGAGCTACTGGAACCCGGTGCTCCAATACGGTGTCGACACCTTCGCCCGCGACCTGGCCTCGGCCGGTGGCGCCGGAATCATCACGCCGAACCTGATCCCCGACGAGGCCGACGACTGGTTCATCGCCTCAGCCACCCACAACCTGGATCGCATCTTCCTGATCGCACCGTCCTCGACCGAGGAGCGTCTGGTCAAGACCCTCGAGGCCTCGCGCGGCTTCATCTACGCGGCCTCGACCATGGGTGTGACCGGTGCCCGCGACGCGGTCTCCTCGGCCGCGCCCGCGCTGTGCGCACGGGTCCGCGCGCACTCCGACATCCCGATCGGCGTCGGCCTCGGCGTGCGCTCGGGCGCGCAGGCCGCCGAGATCGCCGCCTATGCCGACGGTGTCATCGTCGGATCGGCGCTGGTCTCGGCCGTGCCGGAGGGCCTCGACGCGGTCCGCGCACTGACCGCTGAACTGGCTGAAGGTGTGCGCTCGGCGACCGTTCGCTCCTGACCGCATTGCCAGCCCCGCACCCGCGACCCCTGGGGAGCGGCGGCCACGAAGTGGCCGGTCCGCGGCCGGGTCGCCCGTTACAGCTCTCTCTCAAATAAACAACACCAAGCCGACGAGACCCGAGA
>NZ_JBHZBG010000010.1:75597-236480 GCF_042754695.1 Nocardia sp. NPDC059195
GTCCGCGGCCGGGTCGCCGGTTAGCGCTCGAAAGCGCATGCGCCGCAGGCGCGAGTCTCGAGCGCTAACCGGCGGCCCCTTGGGGCCGCGGACACGCGCGCGCCAGCGCGCCAATATGCTGAGGCCGTGAACTCAGTCCTGGCCTATATTCCGAGTCCGCCTCAGGGGGTCTGGCACCTCGGACCCTTCCCGCTGCGGGCGTACGCACTGTTCATCATTCTCGGCATCGTCGTCGCCATCTGGTGGGGTGAACGCCGGTGGCGCGAGCGCGGTGGTCAGCCGGGCGCCGTCCTCGATGTCGCGATGTTCGCGGTACCGTTCGGCCTGGTCGGCGGCCGTATCTACCACGTCGCCACCGACTGGCAGAAGTACTTCGGCGAGGGCAAGCACCCCGTCGAGGCGCTCTACATCTGGCAGGGCGGCCTCGGCATCTGGGGTGCGGTGTTCTTCGGTGCCATCGGCGCCTGGATCGGCTGCCGGATGTACAAGATCCCGCTGCCCGCGCTCGGCGACGCGGTCGCGCCCGCGGTGCTGCTCGCCCAGGCGATCGGCCGGCTCGGCAACTACTTCAACCAGGAACTCTACGGGCGCGCCACCGAGGTCCCGTGGGGTCTGGAGATCTACGAACGGTTCGACCCGGCGACCGGCGCGCGCGACATGATGAACGGGGTGTCGACCGGGCGAGTGCTCGAGGTCGTGCAGCCGACGTTCCTCTACGAGCTCGTCTGGAACGTGCTCGTCGTTATCGGGCTGGTGCTGCTCGACAAGCGCTACAAAATCGGTCACGGCCGCCTGTTCGCGCTCTATGTCGCGGGCTACAGCTTCGGCCGGTTCTTCGTCGAACTGTTGCGCAGCGACGAAGCCACCCACATTCTCGGCATCAGGATCAACTCGTTCACCTCCGCACTCGTCTTCCTCGGCGCCATGGCTTACTTCGCGTTGGCGACCAAGGGCCGCGAGACGCCCGCGCAGTTGCAGCCGGACGGTGAGCCGCGTCCGTGGCCGTGGCAGTTCTCCGCGTTGCGGGCCGCCGGTGCGGCCGGCGCCGGTGCGGCGACGGACTCCGCGACCACGACGGTCGACGTCACGAAGAAGGCAGATTCCCCTGCGGTGGAAAATGATTCGGCAGATGCGGACGGTGTGACCACTCCCGCCGACGAGGACGCGAAGGACGTCACCGACGCGAAGGACGTCACCGACGCGAAGGCCGTCGCGGACGTGTCCGGTGAGGACTCCGAGTCCGCGACCGGCGCCGACGGGGAGCCGTCGAAATCAGGTGCGAAGAAGTCCTGATCCACCACGGTTTTCGTCGAACCGACGGGCGTCCGGCAACATTGCGGGCGCCCGTCGCGATATTTCGAATGTGTGGCGAGGGCCGATCGGGTGGTACCCGACAAGACAACAGTGGGCAGTACCGGCCACAATGGCCGTGATCGTCGCGCGCGCACCGCCGTTCGGCCGATCGCCACGGGCCGGGGGCCACGACGGGTACCCGCACGAATGAGGAGGACATGAGTGACCGATCCCTATAACCCCAATCCCCAGTACGGACCTGACCTGAGCAAGCCGCAGGATGGCGGCTCGCAGCCGCAATACGGTCAGCCTGCCTACGGTCAGCCCTCCGATCCGTACGCCCAGCAGCCGCAGCAGCCCGGCTACGGCCAGCCACAGTACGGTGCGCCGCAGCCGCAGTACGGCCAGCCCGCCGATCCGTACGCGCAGCAGCCGCAGCCGGGTTACGGCCAGCCGCAGCCGGGTTACGGCCAACCGCAGTACGGTGCGATGCCGCAGGGCTACAACCCGAACGACCCGGAGGCGCCCTGGGGCCGGGACATGTACGGCGTGCCGTTGTCGGACAAGCAGAAGCTGATGGCCGGTCTGCTGCAGATCTTCCTCGGCAGCTTCGGTGTCGGCCGTTTCTACCTCGGCTACACCGGTCTCGGCATCGCCCAGATCGCGGTCACCTGGCTGACCTGTGGCCTCGGCGCCATCTGGCCGCTGATCGACGGCATCATGATGCTCACCGGCAAGGTGCCCGACCCGCAGGGTCGTCCACTGCGCGACTGATTCCATGCCCACACCGGGGAGGTAGACGGGTGCTCTGCTCACGCGGAGTGCCCGTTTCGCGTTTTCCCACGCGGAGGCCCCCAGGGCCGAGCGTGCCCTAGACGGGACGGCCTGTCGGACCCTTGGCATAGTCTCCGAACATGCAGTTGCGGTACAACTTGCGCAGCTACCCGATGCCCGGCCAACAGATAGCGTTGGCGCGGGCGTTCGGGTGCGCGCGGGTGGTGTACAACGACGCGATCCACACACGCGAGCAGGCCCGCCGTGACGGGTTGCCGTACCCGAAGGACTCGGAACTGTCGAAAGCCCTGACCGCGGTGAAGAAAACACCCGAACGGGCATGGCTGGGCGAAGTGTCGTCGGTCGTGTTGCAGCAAGCTCTTGCCGACGCGAACACTGCCTACCGTAACTTCTTCGGCTCGATTACCGGCAAACGCAAGGGCTCGAAGCTCGGGGCGCCGAGATTTCGGTCGCGCCGTGACAACCGGCAGGCGGTCCGGTTCACCCGTAACGCCCACTTTCAGATCACGGCAGGTGGGAAGCTGCGGTTGCCGAAGATCGGCGACGTGACGGTCCGCTGGTCCCGACTGTTGCCGTCGGAGCCGTCGAGCGTGACGGTCATCAAGGATGCGGCCGGTCGATACTTCGCGTCGTTCGTCGTCGAGACGACCTGCAAGCCGCTGCCCTTGGTGGACGCGGAGGTCGGTATCGATCTGGGGCTAACCACGTTCGCGGTCCTGTCGGACGGCAAGACCATCACCTCCCCGAAGTTCCTGCGCCAAGCAGAACGCAAACTCCGCAAAGCGCACCAAGCCCTGTCCCGCAAGGACAGGGGCAGCAACAACCGGATCAAGGCACGTATCCGTGTCGCGAAGGCCCACGCGAAGGTAGCCGACGCTCGCAAAGACTGGGCGCACAAACATTCCACGACGATCATCCGCGAGAACCAAGCGATCTACGTCGAGGACCTGTGCGTCAAAGGCCTGGCGCGAACCAGGTTGGCGAAATCGGTTCACGACGCCGGGTGGGGCATGTTCACCCGGATGCTCGAGGAGAAGGCCGCACGATACGGCCGGACGGTGCTGAAGGTCGACCGGTTCTTCCCGTCGTCGCGAACCTGCTCGGACTGTGGGCGAGTCGACGGGAAGAAGCCGTTGTCGGTCCGTACCTGGGCTTGCCCGTGCGGGGCGGTCCATGACCGGGATTTGAATGCCGCGAAGAACATCCTCGCCGCCGGACGGGCGGAGAGGCGAAACGCCTGCGGAGAGACGGTAAGCCTGTCCGCTTAGCGGGGAGCACGACTCGATGAAACAGGAACCCACCGAGAGCGCTATTGGTGCTGGTAGGAGTGCCCGGCCTTCAGGCCGGGGAGGACGTCAAATCTCGATCATTCGTGGCAGGGCCGGGCGTACCCGGGGAGTTACCCATGTGTTCACGAAATCAGTTGTCACCGCCGTCGTAGGCCTGTGGCGGACCAGTACTAGGCTGGGGGCCGTGATGCGACGGACGAAGATTGTGTGCACCTTGGGGCCGGCCACTGCTACCCAGGATCGTATTCGTGAGCTCGTCGAAAGCGGCATGGATGTGGCCCGGCTGAACTTCAGCCACGGCGACCACGCCGACCACGCCGACAACTACAAGATGGTCCGCGCGGCCTCGGACGAGATCGGCCGCGCGGTCGGCATCCTCGCCGACCTCCAGGGCCCCAAGATCCGCCTCGGCCGCTTCGCCGACGGCAAGACCGTGTGGGTCAACGGCGAGCAGGTCCGGATCACCGTCGACGAGGTCGACGGCACCCACGACCGCGTCTCGACCACGTACAAAGAGCTCGCGCAGGACGCCAAGGCCGGTGACCGGCTGCTCGTCGACGACGGCAAGGTCGGCCTCACGGTGGAATCCGTCGAGGGCAACGACGTCGTCTGCCGGGTGACCGAGGGCGGCCCGGTGAGCAACAACAAGGGCCTGTCGCTGCCCGGCATGAACGTGTCGGTGCCCGCCCTGTCCGAAAAGGACATCGCCGACCTGGAATTCGCGCTGGAGCTCGGTGTCGACTTCATCGCACTGTCCTTCGTGCGCTCACCGTCGGACATCGAACTCGTGCACGACATCATGGACCGCGTCGGCCGCCGTGTTCCGGTGATCGCCAAGCTGGAGAAGCCCGAGGCGATCGAGAACCTCGAGGCGATCGTGCTGGCCTTCGACGCGGTGATGGTCGCCCGCGGTGACCTCGGTGTGGAGCTGCCGCTCGAGCAGGTGCCGCTGGTGCAGAAGCGCGCGATCCAGATGGCGCGCGAGAACGCCAAGCCGGTCATCGTCGCCACCCAGATGCTCGAGTCGATGATCGAGAACTCGCGCCCGACCCGCGCGGAGGCCTCCGACGTCGCCAACGCGGTGCTCGACGGCGCCGACGCGGTGATGCTGTCGGGGGAGACCTCGGTCGGCGCGTGGCCGATCGACGCGGTGCGCACCATGGCCCGCATCGTGACCGCGGTCGAGTCCGAGACGTCCCGGGTGCCACCACTGACCCACGTGCCGCGCACCAAGCGTGGCGTGATCTCCTACGCCGCCCGCGACATCGGCGAGCGGCTCAACGCCAAGGCGCTGGTGGCGTTCACCCAGTCCGGTGACACCGTGCGCCGCCTGGCCCGCCTGCACACCCCGCTGCCGCTGCTGGCGTTCACCCCGCTGCCGGAGGTGCGCAGCCAGCTCACGCTGACCTGGGGCACCGAGACGTTCATCGTGCCCATGGTGGACACCACCGACGCGATGATCCACCAGGTGGATCAGGCGCTGTTGTCGCTGGACCGTTATCGCAAGGGTGACCTGGTGGTCATCGTCGCCGGTTCGCCTCCGGGTACCGTCGGTTCCACCAACCTGATCCACGTGCACCGCATCGGCGAAGAGGACCACTAGTAGTGAGCAGTTCGATCGACATCGAGACCACGCAGGGCGAGCCGACACCCGATCTGCGGGTGTTGCTCGACCTGCTCGACCTCGAGGCGATCGGCGAGGACACCTTCCTGGGCAAGCACCCGGAGAAGGTGTGGAGCCGCACCTTCGGCGGGCAGTTGGTGTCGCAGGCGATCATCGCGGCCGGCCGCACGGCAGGCGACCGGCCGCTGCACGCGATCAACGCGCATTTCGTGCGCGGCGGTGATGTGAAGAAGCCGATCGAGTACCACGTGCAGCGCCACCGCGACGGTCGCTCGCTGGCCAACCGGACCGTGACGGCCAGCCAGGACGGCCAGGAACTGTTCGTCATGCTGGCCGCGTTCCAGGACTTCGGCAAGGGCCTCGAGCACGCCCACGACGGCCCGGACGTGCCCGATCCCGAAACCCTGCCCCGGGTGGAGGAGAGCTTCGCCGGCTTCGAGGACAAGCTGGAGATGTTCATCAAGGCGCCGCACCCGATCGACATGCGCTATACCAACGATCCGGCGTGGATCCTCAAGGGCACCGGCGAGAAGCTCAACCACAACCGGGTCTGGATGCGCACCGACGGCTCGCTGCCGGACGATCAGCTCCTCCACGTGGCCGCGCTTGGCTATTCCTCCGACACCACCGTGCTCGATTCGATCATCACCACGCACGGTTTGTCGTGGGGGCTGGACCGGATTCTCGCGGCGACGGTGAACCACTCGATCTGGTTCCATCGTCCGTTCCGCTTCGACGACTGGGTTCTCTACGCCACCGAGTCACCGGTCGCGGCGGGCTCGCGTGGGCTGGCGACCGGCCGGTTCTATTCGCGCACAGGCGAATTGATCGCCACCACCGTGCAAGAAGGCGTTATCCGGCACTTCCCGGCCCGCTGAGCGCCGCTGGGCGGCCCCGCTGAGGGCTCCCGTGGCGGGCCGAGCTCAACGCAGTTCGTGGTCGAGTGCCGGTTCGACGACATCGGTGCGCTGATGCGCGCGCAAAATGAAGGGCACGCCGCGGCCAGGATGCGGTGGGGCGGCGCCGTACACGGCCAATGCGAGACCGTGCTCGAGGTCGGCGATGTCGGCGTCGGTGAGATCGGCCGGGTCGCCGACCAGACTCAGCGCGATCTCATAGGTGCTCTCCGCGCTCGGCTCCAGGCCGGGAGAGCAACCGCGCCACTGTGCTTCGAGATCGCGATGGACCGGGTCGCTCGCGTCGACGGGCATGGTGAACCGCCAGGCATAGACATCGCGGTCGTGCACATGGTCGTCGAGGACCGTCCGGACACTGGCGACGATGCGGTCGAGGATCTCCGGTGTCACATACACATGGAGCGAAACATCCGAAATGCGTTTCGGCAAGTCTGTAGTCCCGTCGTGTGTCGAACCTGCAAGGGGTAACACCCACGTCCGCGCCGAAGTGTAATCCCTGCGCGCCGCCGCGAACAGCCTTAGCGAGCGTCAGGACACGGCGGGGTGCCTCAGCGCCTGCGCTGCGCGGCGAGGAATGCCGATAGTGGGCCGGGCCCGCCGGGCGCTATCACCAGGCCGGCGCGATCGCCCTCGCCGGAGAGTTTCGTCTGCTCGTGCGGTGCCAGCGCTCCCAGAACGGGGAACAGCAATTCGGCGATGCGGTCGCCGACCTCGAGGAAGGCTTCCGGGGAAAGGCCGATCGGATCGGCGATGTTCTCCCGGCCGACGTAGGCCAGGTTGTTACGCGCGTCATGCAGTGCGGCAATGGATTTCGCGCCGGTGACCTTGGCGATGCGATAGGCCTCGGCGAGGGTGAAGGTCCGCGGTGTGGTGCCGAAGGCCAGTTCACCGACCTGGTCGCGTAAAGAATCGGTCATCGTCAGCACCAGGTCGGCGCGATCGACCATCTCGGGCTTGAGCTTTCGGGCTTTGAAGCCGGTCGTGTCACCGCCGAGGCTCGCGATGGTCTCCACGGCCAGTGGCTCGGGTGGGAAACCGACCAAGGCGCGGGTGCCTGCGCTCTCCGCGGTGAGGTCGGGTAGGCCGTGCTCCGCCGCGAACGCCCGGGTGAGCCGTTCGGCCATCACCGACCGGCAGACATTGGAGTTGCAGACGAAGAGCACGTGCATACCGACACCGTAATCGGGTCGATTGTCGTGCAGTAGGTCAGAATTGTAACCATCACAAACGCGGTACTACTTATTCACCTCTCGGTTGAACGCCGTACATCAATCATGATGCGCAAATCCGTTGTGTGCCACCGTGATACCCGTGAGATATGGAGTGAAAACCTCGCGGTTATATGTGTCGATCATCACTCGTTCCGATTATAATCATTCGTTCTGTAATAATTCGATTCAGTAATAACCGGCGGTACGGCTGGTGGAGTGCCGTGTACCCGGCCGCGAGTGGAGAACATCGGGCCGCGCGCCGGCACCCGCGGGGCGAATGCCGCCGGCCCGGTCGGTGCCGACATCGTCGTAGACCGCGTCGATCCCGCCACGGCGGAAGTAGGCCTCGTGCCAGAAGCCGGTGCCGCCGGAATCGCGGAGGCATTCACCCCACCACTGCCGCCGCGGTCGGCGATCGGGTCCAGTGCTCCATCGAATCCGGATCCCGCCAGTACTGCCGGGCGCCCCACTGCGGCGGAAACATCGACCACACGATGTCTTCGTGGCGCGGCAATCCGTCGGGCCGGTCGGTATGTGAGCGAGACAACTTCGGGCCGACGCCGAGTGGCCGCAGCATGCCGCGTGGGGTGCGCACCCGCGTCCCGAGCAGGATCATCACCAGGTCGGGGTAGGCGTCCGGGTCGACCGCAGTGCTGTGCACGCGCATGATCGCGGCCCCTTCCGTGGTGCCCTTTCGGGGTACTACGGGGCAGGCGGGCGTCCGGTTCGACCGGCGGTTCGCTTCCCGGCGCGCCGAGACGCTATAGTGACCGCGGTGCGCCGGGTTGGCGGAACTGGCAGACGCGACGGTCTCAAAAACCGTTGTCCGGAAGGACGTGTGGGTTCGAGTCCCACACTCGGCACCACGGCGGAAGCGCGGCGAAGGCAGCCGCGCTCCGCGGGGGAGTATCCGGCGCAGGGTGTGTGCGCGATCTCATCGCAGGCGCATTTTCTGCGCGGAAGCAAAAGGTACTCTTTACATCGCCCGTCGTGGTGTGATCGACAGGCATCTCCAATCCAGAGGGGTCGAACCTATGAGCACGAATGCAGCCGGCGCCACGCGTGAGGCCGCGGCCAAGCGGGTCGTCGTCGCCGAGGATGAGGCCTTGATCCGGATGGACCTCGTCGAGATGCTCAAGGAAGAGGGCTACGACGTCGTCGGCGAAGCGGGCGACGGGCAGCAGGCCGTCGAGCTCGCCGAGGAGCTGCGCCCCGATCTGGTCATCATGGACGTGAAGATGCCGCGCCGTGACGGCATCGACGCCGCCGCCGAGATCGCGTCGAAACGTGTTGCGCCCGTGGTGATTCTGACCGCGTTCAGTCAGCGTGATCTGGTCGAGCGCGCACGTGACGCCGGCGCGATGGCCTATCTCGTCAAGCCGTTCACCAAATCCGATCTGGTCCCCGCGATCGAACTCGCGGCCAGTCGTTTTCACGAAATCACCGCGCTGGAAACAGAAGTCGCGAATCTGTCGGACCGTTTGGAGACGCGCAAACTGGTCGAGCGGGCCAAGGGCGTGCTCATGCAGACCCAGGGGCTCTCGGAACCGCAAGCGTTCAAATGGATTCAGCGCACCGCGATGGATCGCCGCACGACGATGAAGGCGGTCGCCGAAGTCGTGCTGGAGAACCTCACCCCGCAGTGACACGGTTCGGCTCTCACTGCCGCGCGGGTCGAAAGCAGAAAATGTTTACGCAAGCGAAACAATAATGTGAACTATTGCTGGACAACTGACCTCCGACATGATGCGAATGTGATGCGGATCTAACAAAGCGGCGATATGTTCTCTGCGGGCTGAACGTGGTCGGCCCCCTCGGTGAACCCGGGGAGCACAGGACATAGAGGTGAGACGTGCTCAGTTCGACATGGCGCAGTCGGTCGACGCGAGGAGTTCTGGTTATCGGAGCTGCCGCGTCGTTGGTGTTGTCCGGATGCAGTGACAAGTCGTCCGATGGCGGCGGTGGCGGCAACACTGATCTCTCCATCCAGTCGGTCGTTCAGCTCGATACCGAGGGTAAGGCGGTCGCGACAACCGATGCCGGCAAAGCCGCGGACCCCGCTGGCGACGGAAAGGCCAAGTGCGCGCCACAGACCCTCGCGATGGCAGGCCCGCTGACCGGCGGTAATGCCGCCCTCGGCATCAACATCATCATGGGTGTGAAGCTCGCGCTCGACCAGCACAACAAGGCCAACCCGGACTGTCAGGTCTCGGTGAAGCAGTTCGATACCGAGGGCAAGCCGCAGATCGCCAGCCAGGTGGTTCCGACGATCGTCGCCGACCCGAACATCGTGGCCCTGGTCGGCCCGACCTTCTCGGGTGAGACGAAGGCGACCGGCCAGATCCTCAGCGAGGCAGGCATGCCCACGCTGACGGCATCGGCCACGAACCCCGCCTTGACCACCAACGGCTGGAAGACCTTCTTCCGTGGTCTCGGCAACGACGACTCGCAGGGTCCGGCCGTGGCCAACTATCTGACCGGCGAGAAGGGCTTCAAGAAGATCTGCGTCGTGCAGGACAACACCGACTACGGTGCCGGTCTCGCGAAGGCCTTCATCACCGCCGCGGGTCCCGCGGCCGACGCCTCCTGCGGGACCAGCGTCAAGGAAGGTGACAAGGACTTCTCGGCAGCGGTCTCGAAGCTGTCCGCGGCCAAGCCCGACGCCATCTTCTACGCCGGTTACTACGCCGAGGCAGCACCGTTCGTGCAGCAGCTGCGTTCCGGTGGCGTGACCGCGGCCTTCGTTTCCGCCGACGGCACCAACGATCCCGAGTTCGTCCGCCAGGCCGGTTCCTCGTCCAAGGACGCGCTGCTGTCGTGCCCGTGCAGCCCCGCGCCGGAGAAGTTCGCCGCCGACTACAAGGCGCTCAACGGCCAGGCGCCCGGCGTCTACTCCGTCGAGGGCTACGACCTGACCACGATCCTGCTCAAGGGAATCGATGCCGGTAAGGTCACCCGCGCCGAGCTCGTCGACTTCGTCCGAAACTACGACGGCACCGGTGTCGCCCGCCAGTACAAGTGGGGCGAGACCGGCGAGCTGGCCAACATCCAGATCTGGATGTACCAGGTCAAGTAGTTCCGAAGACGTGTGTAGCGGTGCGCGTGGCTGTGATGCCACGCGCACCGCGCGCCTGACGCGAGAGTAACCATGACATCAGCGGCTTCGCTCGGTGTGACCCTGTTGGCCGAGGGGTCCATCGATTTCAACGTCTCCGGGGTGATCGACCAGTTCTGGCGATTGACCGTGGACGGCCTCACCTACGGCTCGATCTACGCTCTGGTGGCTGTCGGCTACACGCTGGTCTACGGCGTGCTTCGACTGATCAACTTCGCCCACTCCGAGATCTTCATGCTCGGCATGTTCGGCACCTACGTGGGACTGGAACTGCTCGGCTTCGCGCCCAGCGGCAACGTGTATTCCCAGGGTGTCGCGCTGACGGTTCTCTACCTCGGCGTGGCGATGCTGTTCGGCATGCTCGTCTCGGGCATCGCGGCGGTGGGGCTCGAACGGATCGCCTACCGGCCGCTGCGCAGGCGCGGCGCGAAACCGCTGGCCTTCCTGATCACCGCGATCGGTATGTCGTTCGTGATCCAGGAGTTCGTCCACTACATCCTGCCCAAGATCAAGCCGGGTCTCGGCGGCTCCAACGCTCAGACCGGAATCCGGCTCGTCGAGCCGAAGGTGCAGTTCACCTTCCTCGGCGCGCAGGTCACCAATGTGGCGCTGGTGATCTTCGCCGCGGCCATCGTGCTCGCGGTCACCACCGAAATCGTCATCAACAGAACCAAATTCGGCCGTGCCATCCGCGCGGTGGCCCAAGACCCCGACACCGCCACCCTGATGGGCGTCTCGCGCGAGCGGGTCATCGTGCTGACCTTCCTCATCGGCGGTCTGCTCGCCGGCGCCGCCGCGATGTTGTACACGCTCTACATTCCCACCGGCATCATCTTCTCCGGCGGTTTCATCCTCGGCATCAAGGCGTTCAGCGCCGCGGTGCTCGGCGGTATCGGCAACCTGCGTGGCGCGCTGCTCGGCGGTCTGCTCCTCGGCGTCGCCGAGCAATACGGGCAGATCCTGTTCGGCACCGAATGGCGTGACGTGGTCGCGTTCGTGCTGCTGGTGACCGTGCTGATGTTCCGGCCGACCGGCATCCTCGGCGAGAGCCTGGGGAGGGCACGCGCATGACAGACCTGACGAAAACTCCGGAAGTTCCCGCCGCACCCAAGGATCGACGTGGCGTCGGCGACGCGATCCGCGGCTGGTGGGACGGGCTCTCGCGGCCTGCCCAGTGGGCCGTCGGGGTGCCGATCCTCGCCCTGCTGGCGCTGATGCCGCTGTTCCCGCCCCCGCTGCTCGACACTCCGGGCGTGAGCTTCGGCGGTGTGATGGCGCAGTTCGCCATGTACGCGTTGATCGCCATCGGCCTGAACGTGGTGGTCGGCCAGGCGGGCCTGCTCGACCTCGGCTATGTCGGCTTCTACGCTGTCGGCGCCTATACGGTCGGCCTGCTGACCAGCCCGAACAGTCCGTGGAACCAAACCGACGGCGGATGGCTCAGCTCGGGCTGGGCGTGGGTGGCCTGTCTGCCGATCGCGGTCGCGCTGACCGCGCTGGCCGGTCTGATCCTCGGCTCCCCGACCCTGCGGCTGCGCGGGGACTACCTGGCGATCGTGACGCTCGGCTTCGGTGAGATCGTGCGCCTGATGGCCGACAACCTGGGCGAGCTGACCAACGGCAGCCTCGGCCTGTCCAAGATCGCCTACCCCGAGGTCGGTGAATCCGAAGCGCATCCCGGTGGCTACTTCTCCCCGGGCAACCTCGGTGACAAGAGCAGCTGGAACCCGTTCGATCGGGCGAGTAGCGGCACCTGGTGGTTCTGGCTCGGCATGGTCCTGGTGATCGTGGTGCTGTTGATCATCGGCAATCTCGAGCGCAGCCGGGTCGGCCGCTCCTGGGTCGCCATCCGCGAGGACGAGGACGCCGCCGAGATCATGGGCGTGCCGACCTTCAAGTTCAAGCTGTGGGCGTTCGTGATCGGTGCCTCGGTCGGCGGTCTGTCCGGTGCGATGTACGCCGGTCAGGTCACCTATGTGAACCCCAAACAGTTCGACATCATCTTGTCGATGCTGTTCCTGTGCGCGGTCGTGCTCGGTGGTTCGGGTAACAAGCTCGGCGTGATCGTGGGCGCGTTCCTCATCGCGTACCTGCCGATGCGGTTGCAGTCGGTGCAGCTGGTGTCGAACGAGTCGACCGGCTATCTGCTGCTCGGCCTCGATATCGCGCTGCTGATCGGGTTGTGGTTGCTGTGGCGGTGGCGCAGGGACTCGCTGGGCACATGGGTCCGACGCGCGGTGATCGCACTCGCGATCTTCGCGGTGATCGCCGGATTGCTGCTGTTCGGCAGCGTGCTGCTGTTCCGCAAGGGTGGCGCGCAGAACCTCGGTGACCTGAAGTACCTCTACTTCGGCATCGCGCTCGTGGTGATGATGATTCTGCGGCCACAGGGTCTGTTCCCGGTGCGGCAGAAGCTGCTCGCCTACGGCAGACAGGTGTACCAGGCCGTCGTGCGCAAGCCGGCGGCCGAATCGATCGGAGCAGGGCAATGACGGGGCCGGGCGCGGGAGACGCGCTGTACGACAACGAAGACATGAAGGCGGGCTACCAGCCGCCGCCCGAGGTCGAGCCGACGGGCGAGGTCGACGTCACCGCGGTGATGCCCGAACTCGCCGATGCCGAGACGGTCGCCGAGGTGGTCGCGCCGCATCGAGCGATCGAGACCGCGGTCGGCGAGCCGCTGCTGCGCACCGACGGTCTCACCGTCAAGTTCGGCGGTCTGACCGCGCTCGACGGGGTGAGCTTCGAGATCCGCCGCGGCGAGATCCTCGGCCTGATCGGCCCCAACGGCGCGGGCAAGACCACCTGCTTCAACGCGATCACCGGTGTCTACAAGCCCGCGTCGGGCAGCGTGCACTTCGACGGTCGGCCACTGGCCAAGACCAAGCGCAACGAGATCACCCGGATGGGTATCGCGCGCACGTTCCAGAACGTGCGGCTGTTCGGCGAGATGACGGCGCTGGAGAACGTGGTCGTCGGCACCGACGCTCGCCACACCACCTCGGTGCCCGGCGCGGTGTTCCGCACGCCGAAGTTCAAGCGTGAGGAGCGTGACGCCATCGAACGCGGCATGGCGCTGCTCGAGTTCGTCGGCATCGCGCCACGCGCGGTGGAGAAGGCCCGCAACCTGTCCTACGGCGATCAGCGCAGACTCGAGATCGCGCGGGCGCTGGCCACCGAGCCCAAACTGCTGTGCCTGGATGAGCCGGCTGCTGGTTTCAATCCCAGCGAGAAGTCGGCGCTGATGGATCTGATCCGCAAGATCCGCGACGACGGCTACACCGTGCTGCTCATCGAGCACGACATGCGCCTGGTGATGGGCGTGACCGACCGGATCGTAGTGCTGGAGTTCGGGCGCAAGATCGCCGACGGCCTGCCCACCGCGGTGCGCGAGGACCCGGCGGTGATCGCGGCCTACCTCGGTGTGCCCGACGCGGACACCATCGACGAGGTGCGCGAGGAATCCGTGGCCGCTGCGGAGGAGGGGGCGACCCCTTCGCCGGTTGTGGCGCAGGCGCGCGAGGACGAGCCGCAAGCCGTTGTCGAGAAGGCGGTGCCGCTGCTCGAGGTGCAGGACATGGTGGTGAACTACGGCCGGATCGAAGCGCTGCACGGCATTTCGCTCTCGGTCGCCGAGGGTGAACTGGTGACATTGCTCGGCGCCAACGGCGCGGGCAAGACCACCACTATGCGGGCGATGTCGGGCCTGCTCCCGCTCACCTCGGGCCGGATCCTGTTCCAGGGCAAAGACATCACCACGATGAAGGCACACGATCGGGTGGTCGAGGGTCTCATCCAGGCACCCGAAGGTCGCGGGGTGTTCCCCGGCATGACGGTCGCGGAGAACCTCGACATGGGTTGCTACGGCAGGCCTTTCGAGAAGAAGACCGAATACCAGCAGACCCTGGATTGGGTTTTCGAACTGTTCCCCCGCCTGGCCGAACGCCGCAAGCAGGTCGGCGGCACGATGTCGGGTGGCGAACAGCAGATGCTCGCCATCGGCCGCGCCCTGATGGCCCGTCCCAAGCTGCTGCTGCTCGACGAACCGTCGATGGGTCTGGCCCCCATGGTGATCCAGCAGATCTTCCGGATCATCAGCGAGATCAACCGCCAGGGCACCACCGTGCTGCTCGTGGAACAGAACGCCCAACAGGCCCTGACCCGCAGCGATCGCGCCTACATCCTGGAAACCGGCGAGGTCACCAAGTCCGGCCCCGGCGCGGCGTTGCTGACCGACCCGGCGGTCAAGTCGGCCTACCTCGGCGTCGATTGACCCTGGATTCGGCATAGTCGGCCCCTGTCAGCTCAGCTCGGGCAGGCGGGGGCCGACGTCGTTTTCGGCCGCCTCGATCTGGACTGACCAGAGGGTGCGACGAAGGAGTGCCCGGCGGGAGGGAAGATCGAGGTTAATAGGCCGAAAACCCGCGGCGCCAGCCGCCGATAATTCTGTCGGTGGGGGTGCCTAGACTCATGCGCGTGAGTTCACCGACGACTGCGCAGGCATCGACTACGACCACTGCCCCTGACGGCGAGCGGCCTACGCTGCTGCTCCTGGACGGGCATTCGATCGCCTATCGCGCGTTCTTCGCGCTACCGGCGGAGAACTTCAAGACCGTCACGGGTCAGACCACCAACGCGGTGTACGGATTCACCTCGATGCTGATCAATCTGCTGCGCGACGAGAAGCCGAGCCATGTCGCCGCGGCGTTCGACGTGTCGCGCAAGACTTTCCGCACCGAGGCGTACCCGGAGTACAAGGCCAACCGCAGCGCCACCCCCGACGAGTTCCGTGGGCAGGTCGAACTCACCAAGGACGTGCTCGGCGCGATGGGCATTCCGGTGATGGCCATCGACGGCTACGAGGCCGACGATGTGATCGCCACCCTCACCACTCAGGCCGTCGCGCAGGGCTACCAGGTCTTCATCGTCACCGGCGACCGCGACGCGATCCAGCTGGTCAACGATGACGTCACCGTGCTCTACCCGAAGAAGGGTGTCTCGGACCTGACCCGCTTCACCCCGGCCGAGGTGGAGACCAAATACGGCCTCACCCCCGCGCAGTACCCCGACTACGCGGCCCTGCGCGGCGACCCGAGCGACAATCTGCCCGGCATTCCCGGGGTGGGGGAGAAGACCGCCGCCAAGTGGATCCGCGAATACGGTGACCTGGCCACCTTGGTCGACCGGGTCGACCAGGTGAAGGGCAAGGTCGGCGACTCGCTGCGCGCGAATCTGTCGAGTGTGGTGCTCAACCGCCAGCTCACCGAGATGGTGCGCGAGGTGCCGCTGCCCTACACCCCCGACCAGCTGATCAAGGCGCCGTGGGACCGCGACAAGATCCACCAGCTCTTCGACGACCTCGAGTTCCGGGTGCTGCGCGACCGGCTGTTCGACACGCTCGGATCCCCCGAGCCGGAAGCCGAGTCGGGTTTCGAGATCAGCGGTGCCGCGCTCGAACAGGGCGCGGTGGCCGACTGGCTGGCCGAGCACGCGAAAGCCGGTGTGCGCCACGGTCTCTCGATCGTCGGCGTCGGCACTCCCGTCCACGGTGACGCGCGGGCCCTCGCCATCGCCGCCGCCGACGGAGAGGGCGGCTACATCGACCTGACCGTGCTCACGCCCGAGGACGAGACGGCGCTGGCAGCCTGGCTGGCCGACCCCGAGGTGCCCAAGGCCCTGCACGAGGCCAAGTCCGCCGGTCACGCGCTGCGCGGGCGCGGTTTCACCCTGGGCGGTCTCACCACCGACACCGCCCTGTCGGCCTACCTGGTCCGCCCCGGCCAGCGCAGCTTCAACCTCGACGACCTGTCGCTGCGCTACCTCAAGCGCGAGCTGCGGGTCGAGACCGTCGACACCGGTCAGCTCTCGCTGCTCGACGACGAGGACACCCTCGCCGCCGACGTCGCCCGCGAGGAAATGCTGCGCGCCCGCGCGGTCGCCGACCTGGCCGACGCGCTCGACACCGAACTCGCGGCCATCGAATCGACCCCGCTGCTCACAGAGATGGAGCTGCCGCTGCTCGGCGTGCTCGGTCAACTCGAGGAAGCAGGCATCGCGGTCGATGTCGCCCAGCTCGAAAACCTCCAGCAGCAGTTCGCCGACCGTGTCAGCGAGGCCGCGAACTCCGCCTACGACGTGATCGGCAAGCAGATCAACCTGGGCTCGCCCAAGCAGCTACAGGTGGTGCTGTTCGACGAGCTCGACATGCCGAAGACCAAGCGCACCAAGACCGGCTACACCACCGACGCCGATGCGCTGGAATCGCTGTTCGAGAAGACCGGCCACGCGTTCCTGGAGCACCTGCTGGCCCACCGCGACGCGACCCGGCTCAAGGTGACTGTCGACGGCCTGCTCAAGTCGGTCTCCGACGACGGCCGCGTGCACACCACGTTCAACCAGACCATCGCCGCCACCGGTCGTCTCTCCTCGACCGAGCCGAACCTGCAGAACATCCCGATCCGCACCGACACCGGCCGCCAGATCCGCGACACGTTCGTGGTCGGTCCTGGCTTCGCCGAACTCATGACCGCCGACTACAGCCAGATCGAGATGCGCATCATGGCGCACCTGTCCGGTGACGCGGGCCTGATCGAGGCGTTCAATTCCGGCGAGGACCTGCACACCTTCGTCGCGTCGAAGGCCTTCGACATCCCGATCGCGGAGGTGAGCCCCGAGCTGCGCCGCCGGATCAAGGCCATGTCCTACGGCCTCGCCTACGGTCTCAGTTCCTATGGCCTGAGTGCCCAGCTGAAGATCAGCACGACCGAGGCCAAAGAGCAGATGGACGTCTACTTCGACCGCTTCGGCGGCATCCGCGACTACCTGTCCGACGTCGTCGATCAGGCCCGCAAGGTCGGCTACACCCAAACCCTGTTCGGTCGCCGCCGCTACCTCCCCGACCTGGACTCCAGCAACCGTCAGCGCCGCGAATCCGCCGAACGCATGGCGCTGAACGCTCCCATCCAGGGCACCGCCGCCGACATCATCAAGGTCGCGATGATCAACGTGCAGAACGCGATCCGCGAGGCAGGACTGCGCTCACGCATGCTCCTGCAGATCCACGACGAACTCGTCTTCGAGGTGGTCGACGGCGAACGCGAAGCACTCGAAGCCCTTGCGCGCGAACAGATGTCCGCCGCGATCGACCTCTCGGTCCCGCTCACCGTCTCCGTCGGCACCGGCCGCAGCTGGGACGCGGCCGCGCACTGACCCGGCCACACAGCACAATGGGCACCGACCCGCGCGGGGTAGGTGCCCATTGTGGGCGTGTCAGGGAACGCTGATTACGCGTTGACCGTCACGGCATCGTCGGCGATCGAGTAGCTGATCGAACCGTTCTCGAACTGGCTCACCTTGCCGCCGTCGATGTCCTGCTCGTCAGTGGTGGGGTAGCCCAGACGACCGCCCGCGCCGCCTTCGGCTTCCCATGCCAGTCGGATGGCGCCGTACACGGTCTTTGCTCCGGTCGGGAGCTTGAAGTAGATGACTCCGCCGGTGAATTCCTGGAACTTGCCACCGTTGGCGGCGTCCTGCTCTGCCGAGGTCGGCTCACCCAGCGGGCTGGAAGCGCCACCGGCTTCGTTGTAGTGATCGCCGATAGCCCCAGTGACTTCGAATGCCATGTCGAACAATTCCTTTCACGCAGTAACAATTGGCCTAGCGGCGGCGACGCTACAGTGCCATCGCCCGTTCTGGGCGGCGACTCGCGGGAGATTCACGATCTGGTCACACTTCGTTAGCCGATGATTTGCTCGTGACCGACGGCTGGAGTCGGCACACGATCTACCTGCCGTCATCGGGAAACCTGTTGCGGCGCTAGAGAAAACGCTGGCCGATAGCTTCGGCGATCTTGCCGGGCTCGTGCTCGGGGATGAAGTGCTTGGCATCAGGCAGCTCGAGGACCTGGTGATCGGTGAACGTGTCGCGCATCCGCGGCAGGAACGCCGGGGCGCGAAAAGCCATGTCCTTCATGCCCCAGACCAGCAAGGTGGGTTTGGCGCCGAGTCGAGCGGGCACGTCGGTGGCCAGCTGCTCGAGCAGCGGGCGCGCAGCCAGGATCTGCCCGGGCATAGCGGCGATCCCGCGCCTGGCTTCGGGTGAGGGCTGCACCTTGCGGTAGTGGTCGGCCTCGGCGGCGCTGATCGTGTTCCGCAGCTCGGCGATCAGAAACCGCTCGACGAGCAGGTTGTTGTCCAGGATCCGCCGCTGCATCGGCCTGCTGCCCATGACCCGGCTGAAGGCTTTCTGGGGCCAGGTCTCCGTCGGCCACAACGTGGTGTTGCCGAGTACCAGTCCACGAACCCGGTCGGCCCGCTCGGTGCCCACGGCGGCGCCGATCGGCCCGCCCCAGTCCTGGCCCATGATCACGAACTGATCGAGCCCGAGATGGTCGACGAGCTCGCCGAGCACCGCGGCATGTTCGGCGATGGTGTAGCCGTAGCCCGCGGGCCGCTCGGACAGGCCGAAACCCGGGTAATCGACTGCGATGCAACGAAATCGGTCGCCCAGCTCGCCGATGATCTTGCGATAGAGAAAGCTCCACGTGGGGCTGCCGTGACAGAACAGAATGGGGATTCCGGAGCCTTCGTCGATGTAGTGCACCCGGCCTGCGGAGGCAGCGAACCACCGGGACTCGAAGGGGTAGAGCGCTTTGTCCGGTGTGAAATCGATCAGCATCGCATCCATCCTGTCCGAGGGTTTCGATCCGACCATACGGACGAAAAGATCTGCGGTTCAATGCGTTCGGTGGATATGCCGCTGAGATGCTCGCCACGCATGCGGTGATGGCCCCGGACCGACTCGACTGTGTGTGCTCCCTCGGTCACGAACGGGCCGGGTCTGCTCCTGGTGGGCAACCAGTCCACGCCCAGGCCTGTTGCATCGACGCGGGCGCGGCGAACTGTGGCAGCATCGCCCGTATGACCGAACCCGTCATCGCGACCCCGCTGCCCGACTGCCTCGATATCGAACAGGCCTTCGCGATGTCGTGGCCCGTGCGGCTGGGTGACACCGACGGTGACGACCGGTTGCGGCTCGACGCGGTGGCGCGGTATCTGCAGGACATCGGATTCGATCACCTCGACGCGGTCGAGGACGGCGATACCCATCAGGCGTGGATCGTGCGGCGCACGGTCATCGACGTGTACGAGCCGATCATGTTCGGCGATCGTGTTCAGCTACGCCGCTGGGCCGACGCGCTCTCGAATCGCTGGTGCGACATGCGAATTCAGCTGCGAGGGGAGAGGGGCGGGCACATCGAAGCCGCGGCGTTCCTGATCCATATCGACCCTGTCGCCGGCCGCCCCGCCCGCATGAGTGACGCGTTCATGGCGCCGATGCTGGCCAGCACCACCGAACACCGGCTGCGCTGGAAGGCGGCCCTCGCCGAACTCGACGACCCGCACGTGGAGTCGGTGCCGTTCCCGCTGCGCGTCACCGACGTCGACCGGCTCGGCCACGTCAACAACGCTGTGTACTGGGAGGCGGTCGAGGAAGCGCTCGCCGCGCACCCGGACCGTCACCGGCTGCCGTACCGAGCGATCGTCGAACATGTCGGCCCGGTGATGATGGGCGACAAGGTGGTGCTGCGGACGAGCTCGCAGTCCGACAGCCTGCGCGTCCAGGTCGACGTCGACGGCTCGGCGCGTGCCCTCGCCTCTGTGGAACCCCTACCCGGCGATGTGCCGGGACGCTGACCGTGGCAATTCGTCGAAATCCCCGTGGCGCTGCGGCTTTCGCCGGCGGGTGAGGCGTGCGGCCTCAGCGCTCGCGGGCGACGAGCCGTGCCGAGCTGCCGGTCAGATCCACCTGATCCCGCGGCGGCGCACCCTCCGGCGGGTCCTCTCGATGCATCAGCGTGCTCTGCCGCTGTTCGAACTGTTCCTGAACCAGTTCGCCGCCGTCGGCGAGCCACCGATTGCCTGCGGAAAATAGCCAGATGATTGCTATTATGGAATGCGTCGTGTCACATTTTGGTGAGCAGTGGTCGGCGTGGGAGGTCCACCGCCGAGATCGGCGACCGATCGGAGACCAGGATGCCGGACGGTTTTCACGTCAAACGAGCCTATGACGAACCCGCGAACACCGATGGATACCGAGTGCTCGTGGATGGGTTGTGGCCGCGCGGAGTCAGCAAGGAACGCGCGGACCTCGATGAGTGGGCAAAGGACGTCGCGCCGTCGCCTGACCTGCGGCAGTGGTTTCACCACGATCCTGGCGCGAGTTTCGCGGGTTTGACCCGTCGGTACAAGACCGAACTAGCAGGGGAGAGGCAACAGGAAGGGTTGCGGGAGTTGCGTTCTCGCGCTGCCCGGCAGCCGGTCACCCTGATTACCTCCGAGAAGGATCTCGAACACAGTCACGTCGCGATTTTGCTGGATGCGCTCTGTTCCCGCCGTATGGGAGGAAACTCGGCATAACGAAAAGAGGGGTCAAGGTACTCGCCAGTAGACACGCGCGCAAGTAGGGAAAGGCATGAGGTTGCGATTTCGTGACAACAGCCCTATCCTCGACTGCGTGCCGAATCCCGCCCGCTGTGCCGCGCTGCTAGTCGCTGACCGCGACCTCGCGGTCGCTGCTGCGCAGACCGCGCAGGAAGCTTCACGGCGAATTCTTCTCGTAGTAATCCGCCGTAGCGGGGTCTGATTCGGACCAGCCCCTACGCTGCGGGCTGTATTTCATCGTTCTGCTGGTCCCACCCTGCCAACGAAGACATCTTCGGGAAGACCTCACCTGCAATGACGCTGACACTGGACCATGCCCTGTTCGCCGCTGCCCCCAAGGGCCTGCGCGCCGAGCTCACCGACCTCGACCCCGCCGCCTTCCTCGACCGGTACACCCGCCCCGACGGATCCATCGCCCTGCGCGAATGGTCTTGTTCCGGAACGGATTTCACCGCCACCCTGGAATTCGCCGACCACCTGCGCACTGTCATCGCCACCGGTAGCCCGGTCGCGGCGATGACCTCCGCGCTCTACGACGAGGGCTACCCCCTCGAGATCCTGCACTTCCATCAGCGCCCGACCGCCGACGGCATCGCCACTTTCATGCAGTGCGAGTTCAACGGCAGGCGCGGCTGGGCGGTGGCGACAGCCGCCGACAGTGCGGAATCCACCGTGCGCGCCATGATCGCCGGCGTCAACCTGCTCGCGGGCTGACACCACACAGCACACACAAGGGCCCGTTCACCTCGAAAGGTGAACGGGCCCTTTGCGTTACGCAGCGCCGAACTACTCGGCGGGGGAGGACTCCTGCTGCTCGGCGATCTGCTTGCGCACCTCGTCCATGTCCAGGTCCTTGATCTGGGTCACCAGATCCTCGAGCGCGGCGGGCGGCAGCGCGCCGGGCTGGGCGAACACGAGCACGCCCTCGCGGAAGGCCATGATGGTCGGGATCGACTTGATGTTGGCGGCAGCGGCGAGCCCCTGCTCGGCCTCGGTATCGACCTTGCCGTGCACGACGTCGGTGTGCTTCTCCGACGAGGTCTCGTAGGTCGGCGCGAAACTGCGGCACGGACCGCACCAGGAAGCCCAGAAATCGACGAGGACCACGTCGTTTCCGGTGATGACTTCGTCGAAGTTCTGTTGGGTCAGCGTCTGGGTGGCCATGACGTCCTCTCCTTGTCGGTGTCCTCGGCTGTAACGCCGGGGCGTCCTACTATCTTCCCCCGATCACGATTCGCTCCTGCCGCGCCTCCCCGTCCCAGCGGCGAACCCCCACGATGAGCGACCGGAAATCGGTGTCGGCCGCGACCGCCCGCACCGCCTCGCCGAGCCGTTCGGGGGGCACACGCCGCGCCAGGGTCACATGCGGTGTCCACGCGCCGGGAGCCATGGTCGCCGGTCTGCCGGGACAGGGCGAGATCACCTCGCTGACCCGGCGATGCAGGGCGAGCAGGTCCGCGGTGACGACGACCGCCCTGACCAGGATCGGTCGGCGCGCACCGAAGACGAGCAGTCCGCCCAATCGGATCGGCAGCGGCTCGAACGCGAGCCGTTCCAGCGCGTGGTCGATGCGCGGCCAGATCTCGCGCGCCACCGCGACGGTGATGTGGGGCCGATAGGTCTCGGCGCGGCGATTGCCGAGGCCTGCTTCAGCAAGAACCGCCCATTGCCTGCGGATCTCCGTCTCGCCGCGATCGTCGAGGAGCAACTCCACCGACTGCACCATGATCTGCAGAAACTAGTCGCTGCGGCGTGTCCGCACCGCCCACTCGCTCGATAAGGCCCGGACACGCGCGAGGATGGGGGAGTGAACGGTGTGAAGGCGAACCTGCGACTCGGTGTGATCGACGGCGACGGAATCGGCCCCGAGGTGGTGGCCGCGACCCGAGCGGTCGTCGACGAAGCGATCGGCGCGGCCGGGCTCGCGCCGGTGGAGTGGGTGCCGCTGCTGATCGGGCACGAGGCGATCGCCGCCTACGGCAACCCGCTGCCGGAACAGACCCTGACCGCCCTCGAGGATCTCGACGCCTGGATCCTCGGTCCGCACGACAACGCCTCCTACCCGTCGGATATGCGAGTGGCACCGGGCGGCGTCATCCGCAAACGGCTCGAGCTCTACGCGAACATCCGCCCCGCCGCCGCGTTCACCGGGGTGCGCGCGATGGCGCCCGATATCGATCTGGTGATCGTCCGGGAGAACAGCGAGGGCTTCTACGCCGACCGCAATATGTTCGCCGGCTCGGGGGAGTTCCGCCCCACCGAGGACGTGGCGATGGCGGTCGCGGTGATCACGCGCAAGGCGTGCGAGCGGATCGCGCATCAGGCGCTGCGATTGGCGCAGGGCCGGCGCAAGCGGGTCACCGTGGTGCACAAGGCCAATGTGCTGCCGATGACGACCGGCCTGTTTCGTGACGTCTGTTACGAAGTGGCCGAGCAGTATCCGGACGTGCGGGTCGACGACGAACACGTCGACGCGATGGCGGCGCACGTGGTCCGCTCGCCCGCGGAGTTCGATGTGATCGTCACCGAGAACCTGTTCGGCGACATCCTCTCGGACCTGGCCGGTGAGCTCAGTGGTTCCCTGGGCATGGCCGCCTCGCTCAACTGCTCCGATACGCGCGCGATGGCACAGGCCGTGCACGGCGCGGCGCCGGGTCTGGCCGGACATAATCGGGCCAATCCCGCCGCGCTGCAATTGTCGGCGGCAATGTTGTTGCGCTGGTTGGCGGTTCGTGACGACAATAGGGTGCTCCATGATACGGCCGACCGCATTACCCACGCCGTGACGGCGACACTGGCAGCCGGAATCGCGACCGCGGATCTCGGCGGCCTGGCTTCCACCAGCGAATTCACCGAGCAGGTCAGTGCCCGCGTGCACCGGAGGTGAAGGGACCCCTTTCACATTGGCTGATTAATCTTCGGTTACTGTCGCACCACGCTGTGTCCGGTTCGCATACATTGCCAAACAGGCGCTGACACGTGGCCGGCGTCGACGTGAAATGTGGAGGCTCCTTTGTCTGTTCGAACTGTCCTCGGCCGTGGTGCCGTGCGGCTGCTGTGTACCGTCGCTGGCGGTGCCTTGTTGTTGACCGGCTGCGCCGAGAACACCGAGGGCGACGGCGCCTCGGTGAACAAGGTGTCGGCGGAGAAGGTCGACGCGCTCGCCGCGGCCGTCCCCGACAAGGTGAAGCAGGCAGGCAAGTTGGTAGTCGGTGTGAACGTGCCGTACCAGCCGAACGAGTACAAGGACGCGAGCGGCAAGATCGTCGGCTTCGATGTCGACCTCCTCGATGCGGTCGCCAGCACCCTCGGACTGAAGGTCGACTATGTCGAATCCTCGTTCGAGAAGATCATTCCCGCCATTCAGGCAGGCACCTACGACGTGGGTATGTCCTCGATCACCGATTCGCGTGAACGCGAACAGCAGGTCGATTTCACGACCTATTTCTCCGCCGGTATCCAGTGGGCCCAGCAAACCGGTAAAGCGGTCGATCCGAACAATGCGTGCGGCAAGAAGGTCGCCGTACAGTCCACTACGGTCGAGCACACCGACGAGATTCCCGCCAAGAGCGCCAAGTGTGTCGCCGAGGGTAAGCCCGCCATCGATATGAAGGCTTTCGACGAGCAGAGCGCCGCGACCAACGCATTGGTGCTCGGCCAGGTCGACGCGATGTCGGCGGACTCCCCGGTGACCGCGTACGCGATCAAGCAGAGCGAGGGCAAGATCGAGGCCGCGGGCCCGCTGTTCGATTCCGCGCCCTACGGCTGGGCGGTGCAGAAGTCCTCCCCGCTGGCGGTGGCCCTGCAGAAGGCGCTGCAGCACCTGATCGACAACGGCAAGTACGGCGAGATCACCACCAACTGGGGTGTACAGGAGGGTCAGATCAAGACCTCGGTGATCAACGGTGCAGTGAGCTGACGTGACCGACGAGAAAGACACGGTGGAGGTGCCCGGACCGGGCACCGAACCCGAACCGATCAAAGCGGTCCCGCTGCGCAGGCCGGGCCGCTGGATCGCGGCGGCAATCATCCTGATCCTGGTGGGATTGTTCGTCTACGGCGCTGCCACGAATCCCGCCTACCGGTGGGACACCTACGGCAAGTACCTGTTCGACAGCCGGATCACCGCCGGCGCGATCGTCACCCTGGAACTCACCGTGCTCGCGATGGCGATCGCGGTGGGCCTCGGCACCGTCCTCGCGGTGATGCGCCTGTCGCCGAACCCGGTGTTGCGCACGGCGGCCTGGGTGTATCTGTGGATCTTCCGCGGGACCCCGGTCTATGTGCAGTTGGTGTTCTGGGGCCTGGTTCCCTCGCTCTACAAGCAGATCGACCTCGGCGTGCCGTTCGGCCCGCAGTTCTTCCATCTCGACGTGCAGAGCCTGCAGGCCGCGTTCCTGTTCGCCGTGATCGGCCTCGGCCTCAACGAGGCCGCGTACATGGCCGAGATCGTGCGCGCCGGCATCAACTCCGTCGGCGAGGGTCAGCGCGAAGCGTCGGTGGCACTGGGCATGTCGTGGCCGCAGACGATGCGCCGCACGGTGTTGCCGCAGGCCATGCGGGTGATCATCCCGCCCACCGGCAACGAGCTGATCGGCATGCTCAAGACAACCTCGCTGGTCACCGCGATTCCGCTGAGTACCGACCTGTTCGGCCGCGCCCGCGACATCTACGGCGTGAACTTCCAGCCGATCCCGCTGCTGCTCGTCTGCGCCACCTGGTACCTGGCGATCACCAGCATCCTCATGGTCGGCCAGTACTACTTGGAACGCTATTACTCGCGCGGTGCCACCCGGCAGCTCACGGCCAAGCAGCTGCAGGAACTGGCCACGGCGCAGGCGGCGGTGAAGGCGAAATGACCGAACAAGTTGTGACAGTCCCGCCGATGGTGCTGGCTGACCGGGTGTGCAAGAGCTTCGGCGCGCTGCAGGTGCTCAAGGGCATCTCGCTCGAGGTCGAGCGCGGCAAGGTGCTGACCCTGGTCGGTCCGTCGGGCTCGGGCAAGTCGACGTTCCTGCGGTGCATCAATCACCTCGAGCAGGTGAACGCGGGCAGACTCTACGTCGACGGCGACCTCGTGGGCTACCGGGAGAAGAACGGCAAGCTCTACGAGATGCACGAGCGCGATGCCGCGATCCAGCGTCGCGATATCGGCATGGTGTTCCAGCATTTCAACCTGTTCCCGCACCGCACGGCGCTGGAGAACGTGATCGAGGCGCCGATCCAGGTGCGCGGGATCCGTAGGTCCGACGCGATCGCCAGGGCCGAGGAGCTCCTCGAGCGGGTCGGGCTCTCGGCCAAGCGCAACGCGTACCCCGCGCAGCTGTCGGGCGGTCAGCAGCAGCGCGTGGCCATCGCGCGAGCGCTGGCGATGGATCCCAAGCTGATGCTGTTCGACGAGCCGACCTCGGCGCTGGATCCCGAATTGGTCGGTGAGGTGCTCGCCGTCATGCGGGAGCTGGCCGATTCGGGCATGACCATGCTGGTGGTGACTCACGAGATGGGTTTCGCCCGCGAGGTGGCCGACGAACTGGTGTTCATGGATGCCGGTGTGGTCGTGGAATCGGGACCGCCACGTGAGCTGCTGGCCAATCCACAACACGAGCGGACCCAAGCCTTCCTGTCCCGCCTGCTGTGAGATAACGACACAACGGCCCCGCGGATTCTTGGGTTCTCGCGGGGCCGTTGTCCGTTCAGTGGGTGTCCTGGTTCTTCAGGCGTTCGAGGGAAACCTGGGCCTGGGCGATGCGGCGGATGGCGGCCAGGGCGGTGTCGCCGAGCACGGTGAGTACCACGACCGCGTCGATGATGTCGTCGCGTCCGCCCGCGGACAGGGCGGCCGCCACGTCGGTCTCCGCGACTGCGCGCGTGCTGTCGAAATAGGTGGGCAGGGTGGTGGTGGCCCAGTCCCGGTATCCGAGTTGCGCGAGTCGAACGATCACTCCGGTGAGGGTTTCGATGGCCTGTGGGCTGGGATTCATATCCCAGCCGCGGCGGTCCATCTCCGCGCGCACGGCCTCGTACGCACGGTCCCAGTCGGCGTCGTGGGCGGCGGGTACGGGCGTGGACAGACTGTCCTGTGCCACTCCGAGCACGTGGAACAGGGGCATCTCGGGGGAGTCGATCGCGGCGAGGACATCGGCGACGGTGGCGACCGGTATCCCGCCCACCTCGATCAACGCGCGGATCAGGCGCAGTCGGCGAAGGTGGTCCTCGCCGTAGCTGGCCTGGTTGGGGCTGCTGCGTTCGCCTGCGGGCAGTAGTCCCTCACGCAAGTAGTACTTGATGGTCGCCACCGCGATGCCGCTGCGTTCGCTCAACTCCGAGATCCGCACTGTTACCTCCGATTTCGTTCTACCCCCTTGCCTACGTCACCCGTAGCGGATAGTCTAACTATCCATAACGGATAGTATAGCTATCTATCTCTGGGAGATTCGAATGTCAGCCCTGACCGTCCCCTCGCTACCCCGCCCCAACGCCCCCCTGCATCGGCCACTGATATATTTCGCCGCCGCCAACGTCGCGCTCGTCGTGGTCGGCCTGATCGGGATGCTGGTCGATGACCGGGTGATCGCCGGGTCGGCCGCCTGGTTCAAGCCGACCAAGTTCGCGATCTCGTTCGTGTTCTACGGCGTGGCGCTGGCTTGGTTGATGTCGTTGCGGCCCAAGCCTTCTCGGCTCGCCTCGTGGATGGCCACGGTGATCGTGGTCGCCGGGGTGATCGAACAGGCGATCATCTTCGGGCAGGTGATCCGCGGGACTCGCAGCCACTACAACATGACCACCGCCCTGGACGGCACCCTCTGGGTGATCATGGGATCCACCATTATCATCTTGTTCCTGGCAACTCTGGTGATCGGGATCGGACTGATGCGCGTACGCCTCGGCGACGCCTCGATCACCTGGTCGATTCGTCTCGGCATCGCGATCACGTTGGTCGGGTTGGCGCTGGGAAATCTGATGCCGCAGCAGGAATCCGGCGTCGAGGCAATCGCGGGCGCACACACTGTCGGAGCTCCCGACGGTACCCCCGGCATGCCGCTGACCGGGTGGAGTACGACCGACGGCGACTTGCGCATTCCGCACTTCTTCGGCATGCACGCACTACAGGCGTTGCCGCTACTCGCCGCGCTGCTGGTGTTCCTGGCGCCACGGATCCCCGCACTGCGGCCGACGCGGGTGCGGCTGGGCCTGATCATCACCGCGTCGTCGGGTTACGCGGCGGTCCTCGCCCTGGTCACCTGGCAGGCGTTGCGTGGGCAGCCGTTGATCCACCCCGATCAGGCCACGCTCACCGCCGCGGCCGCGATCGTCACCGGAGTTGTTGTCGGAGTATTGATCTCGGTCGCGAGCGCGGCCGGTGCCCGAAAGGTGGTCACCGCATGAGCACGCTGTTCGACCTGTCGTTCCTCGTCACGGTGCCGTTCTGGGCCTTGATGATCTTCGCCCCGACCTGGCGCTGGACCCGCGCGATCATCTCCTCACCGTGGATTGTGCTGGTGCCCTTGGTGGTATGGGCGATCGTCGCGGTGCCGGTGCTCGGCGCGATGTGGTCGCTGGTGACCTCGCCCTCGCTGGACGCGATCACCGAAGCCACCGCCGACCCTGCCGTACTGACCGCGCTGTGGGCGCAGATCATCGCGTGGGATCTGTTCCTCGGGCGCTGGGTCTACCTCGACAGCCGCGAGCGCGATATCCATCCGCTGCTGATGGGGCCGCTACTGGTCGGCACGATCCTGTTGTCGCCCATCGTGTTTCCGATCTACCTAATGGTGTGCGAAGTCGCACGGCTCGGTACTTCGCCTGTGCCGCAAGCGAGTTCGGTCAGCACATAGTCGCCGTGAGCCGGACTCCGAGGAGTCCGGCTCACGTTGTTCGCCTAGGCGGGGTCGGCAAGGCCCTCCGGTTCACCGAGCGGTGCCAAGCAGGCGCTGTCAGTTGTCGTCGAAAGTGATGTGCGAGCGTGCGTGCAGGCCACCGCGTCGGGGCGGTGACGCCCGGCGCTACAACGGCATCAGGCGATGTTTGCGCGGGGCCTGCTCGACGTGTTTGTCGCCGAGCAGTCGCAGCGCTTTGCGGATTTCCAGCCGCGTGGTCGACGGCTCGATGACCGCGTCGATGTAACCGCGTTCGGCGGCGGTCCACGGTGTCGCGACCGCGGCGTTGTAGAAGTCGACCATCTGCTGTCGCACAGCAGGCCGCTCGGCCGCCGGAACGGCGGCGAGCTGCTTGCGCTGCGTCAGACCCACCGCGGCTTCGGCACCCATCACGGCGATGCGCGCGGTCGGCCAGGCGAGGTTGATATCGCCGCCGAGCTGCTTGCACCCCATCACCGCGTAACCGCCGCCGTAGGCCTTGCGAACCACCACGGTGACGATCGGGACGGTGGCCTCGACAACCGCGAAGAAGAATCGGCCGCCGCGTTTGATAACGCCGATCCGCTCCTCCTCGACGCCCGGCAGCACGCCCGGGGTATCGACGACGAACACCAGCGGAATGTCGAACGCGTCGCAGAGGCGGATGAAATGCGCGGCTTTGTCCGATCCGCGCGCATCGATCGCGCCGCTGGCCACCAGCGGCTGATTGGCGACCACCCCGACACTGCGTCCGTCGACCCGCGCGAATCCGGTGATCAGATTGCGGGCGGCGCCGTCGCCGATCTCGTGGAACTCCCCGTCATCGAAGATCCGGAGTAAGACCTCGTACATGTCGTAACCCATGCGATCGGAATCCGGTATGAGCGAGTCGAGTTCGCGATCGGAGTCGGTGATCTCCGGTTCCAGACCGGGATTGACCAGCGGTGCCCGCTCGTAGCAGTTCGACGGCATGAAGCTCAAATATGTTCGCGCCCACTCGAACGCGGCCTTCTCATCCACCGCTACGTGGTGGATATTGCCGTTGTTCGCCTGGTTGAACGCGCCGCCGAGCTCGTCGAGGGTCACTTCCTCGCCGGTGGTCTCACGGATGATCTCGGGACCGGTCACGAACATATACGCCGACTCGGTCGCGATCAGCACATCGGTGTTGATCGGCGAATACACCGCGCCCGCAGCGCATTTGCCCAGCATCACCGACACCTGCGGCACCACCCCGGACAGCCGCGTCTGGCGCCTGCTCATCTCCGCGTACCAGGCCAGCGAGGTGACCGCGTCCTGCACCCGCGCACCGCCGGAGTCGTTGATCGCCACGAACGGGCACGCGATATCGGCCGCCAGATCCATCGCCATCGCGACCTTGCGCCCGAACATCTCACCCACCGAGCCGCCGAACACGGTCTGGTCGTGGGCGATCACCACCACCGGCCGCCCGTCGATCCTGCCGTGCCCGGTGACCACACCGTCACCGTAGAGCCCGTCGGCCGCGCCCGGCTGCTTCACCAGCGCGCCGACTTCGGTGAAACTGCCCTGGTCGAGCAGTATTTCGATGCGTTCGCGTGGGCTGGGAATTCCTTTCGCCGCACGCTTGGCGATCCCCGCATTTCCCGCCGGTTCCCGCGCCGCCGTCAGATTGTCCCGCAGCTCTTGCAGTTTCGCAGCAGTATTCGACTCCACCACGCACGCCCTTCCTCGTCCTGGTCGAGCTCGCCTCCATCGGTTAGCCACAGCGTAACCCGATGTCCTGCGCGACATCAGCGGCACGGCGTCAGATACCTGACGAATCATCGGAGATCGGCGTCGGCGTCCGGGGTTCGGGCGCCGAACGCGATGCGCAATTGGCCGAGCAGCACCGTGGCGGCTGGGCCGAGTGGGCGGTCGGTGCGCCAGGCGAGGGCGAGTCTGCCGTGGATTCGTGGGGCGACGATGTCGAGGGTTCGGACGCCGAACTCGGCGGCTTCGGCGGGGGTGAGCGCGGGGACAATCGCGGTGCCGAGGCTGCGCGCCGCGAGCTCGAGCAGCAACGGGGGAGCGGCGGCTTCGAAAGCGACGTTCGGGGTGAAACCGGCTGCGGTGCAGGATCGTTCGAATATTCCGCGCAGACCCGTGCCCCTGGTGAGGCAGATCAGCCGGCGGTCGGCGAGAGTCGCCAGGGTGATGGAGTTCGCCGATTCGGCAGGGTCGACGGGTGCGTCGCGGGCGACGGCGGCGACGAGTGGGGTCTCCAGGATCACGTGCAGGCCGATACCGGAACCTGTTGGGGCGCCGGTCAATCCGGTCAGCGCGATATCGAGGTCGCCGTGCTCGACGGCGGTGAGCATCCTTTCCGCGGTGTCCTCGGTGAGGCTGATCCCGACCTGCGGATGATCGTGGTGGAAATCGGCCAGCACTCCTGCGACATCGAATACTTCCGACGCCGCCCCGGAGATCATGCCGAGCCGCACCTGCCCGCGCAGCAAGCCCGTGAACTCCCCGACCGTGTCGCCGATCCGGTCGGTGGCGGCCAGGGCGGCCCGCGCGTGCTCGAGCACGGCGGCGCCGACGTCGGTGAGCGTCACGGTGCGCGCGCCGCGGTCGAGCAGGCGCTGACCGAGTTCGCGTTCGAGTTGCCGGATCTGGGTGCTGAGGCCGGGCTGGGTCAAGTGCAGCCGTTCGGCGGCCTTGGTGAACCCGCCTTCGTCGACGATTGTCACGAAGTAGCGCAGCTGCCGCAGTTCCATAACTATCAATTATAGGTTACAGAAGAACTATCTCTTTTACTTATTTCCTCGCGCGACGCAGAGTCGAGGACATGACCGATATCGCAATGAAGTTCGCTGGTCCGGTGTTCACCCCGGACGACCCCGGATACGCCGAGGAGATCGCCGGTTTCCAAACCGCCTACGCCCACCGTCCGGCGTTCGTGGTCGGCGCCCTGCACGGTCAGGACGTGCGCGCCGCAGTGGAATTCGCCGCGCGGCACGGGCTCTCGGTGGCGGTGCAGGCGACCGGACACGGGTTGTCGGTCGCGGCCGACGGCGGGGTGCTCATCACGACCGGACGCATGGACAACATCGCCGTGGACCCGCAGGCCCGTACTGCCCACATCGGTGCGGGGGTGCGCGCGGGTGCGTTGGTGGAGGCGGCCGCTCGGTATGGGCTGGCGCCCTTGAACGGATCGTCGCCGTCGGTCGGTGTCGTCGGGTATGTGCTCGGCGGTGGGCTCGGATTGCTGGCGCGTGAATTCGGTTATGCCGCCGATCATGTGCGCCGCATCGAGCTCGTGACCGCCGACGGCAGAATGCGCTCGCTCGGCCCGCGAGACGAATTGTTCGGGGCGGTACTGGGTTCCGGTGGGAACTTCGGTGTGGTGACCGGGCTCGAACTCGATCTCGTCCCGGTCGACGAAATCTATGGTGGTCAGCTGGTTTTCGATGCACCACTGGTCGATCTGGTGCTGGAGACCTGGCGGGCGTGGACCGCGACTGTACCGAGCGCGCTGACCTCGACGATCGCGGTGATGACCTACCCGGACATCCCGCCCGTGCCGGAATCCCTGCGGGGCCGTCACGTCGCCTCGATCCGGGTGGCCTTCGACGGGTCGGACGAGGAGGGCGAGCGGTGGGTCGCGCCGCTGCGGCAGATCGGACCTCGGCTGCGCGAGGACCTGCGCACGATGCCCTACGCCGAATCGCACACCATCCACAGCGATCCGCCCTTCCCGCACGCCTACGCCGCGACCAACGCGCTGCTCTCGGAGCTGGCACCGCAGGGTCTGTCCGCGCTGCGCGCACTGACCGCGCCGGGCGGACAGGTCGACGCGGTGATCGACATCCGCCACCTCGGTGGCGCCCTCCGGCACGGCGGCCCGGCCTCGATCGATCATCGTGATGCCGAGTACATCGTGCGGGTGATCACCGGTCCCGGCGCGGGTGACTCGGCGCCCGAAGGGCTGGCATTGGTCCGGGAAGCGTTGGCGCCGTGGACGATCGGACACAGCCTCGCGTTCCTCTACGGTGCGGGCGGTGCGGCGGACGCGGCCCAGACCGCGGCCGGGTACTCCCCGGACACCTACCGCTGGCTGGCGGCGGCGAAAGCGGAGTACGACCCGCGAAACATGTTCCGGGCCAACCGCAACATCGCTCCCAGCGCCTAGCGGCTCTTGCTCGGCCTCCCGATATCTACTATCTTGGTGATATCACTCAGATATCGGGAGGATGTCATGGAGCTGCGATCCGCATTCCGCGTCAATGGATTCGTCGTCTTGCTGGGGTGCCTGGTGCTCACCCTGTTGTTCAGTGCCGCTGCCGTTTTCGCGTTCGTCGCGGCCGCGCAACACGGTGGCGGCGCGCCGGCCTGGATCGGTGCGGTGGCTGCCTCGATCGCCGCGTTTGTCATGATGCTGCTTGCCACCGGGCTGACCATCGTCAACCCCAACGAGGCCAAGGTCGTCACCTTCTTCGGCCGCTACATCGGCTCGGTCAGCGATCCCGGGTTCTTCTCGGTGGTTCCCATGGCCGACCGCAAGTCGATCTCGCTGCGGGTGCGCAACTTCGAGACCCAGAAGCTGAAGGTCAACGACGCCGACGGCAACCCGGTCGAGATCGCCGCGGTCGTGGTCTACAAGGTCGTCGACAGCTTCAAGGCGGCTTTCGCTGTGGACGACTACGAGGAATACGTCGAAACCCAGTCCGAAGCCGCCGTGCGCCACCTCGCCACCACCCACCCCTACGACGCCCACGACGACGCGCGCACCAGTCTGCGCGATGGAGCCGAAGTCGCCGAGGAACTGACGGCCGAGCTGCGCGAACGCACCCTCACCGCCGGCATCGAGGTCATCGAGGCCCGCATCACCCACCTCGCCTACGCTCCCGAGATCGCCCAGGCGATGCTCGTGCGTCAGCAGGCCGCCCAGGTCGTCGCCGCCCGCACCCAGATCGTCGAAGGCGCCGTCGGTATGGTCGCGCTCGCTCTCGACCGCCTCGCCGAACAAGGCACCGTCGAACTCGACGAGGAACGCAAGGCCAACATGGTCTCCAACCTGCTCGTCGTCCTCTGCGGCGATCGCGCCACCCAGCCGGTCGTCAACACCGGATCCCTCTACTCCTGAGCCGCGGCGATGACCCAGCCGAAGAAGGAACCCAAAAAGATCCTGCTGCGGCTCGACCCGGCCGTCCATGAGGCACTCGCCAAATGGGCGGCCGACGACCTGCGCAGCGTGAACTCTCAGATCGAGTACGCGCTGCGCATGGCCCTCGAGCAGGCCGGACGTAAACCCAAGCGGGACTGAGTCAGGGTCATGAACTCCACGGGAGGGGTGATGGTCCCGTGGAGAATCGCCTGGCTCGCGTCATCCGAGATCGGGCATGTTCTTGAGCTGTCTGCGCGAGGTGATACCGAGCTTGCGGAAGATGTTGCGCAGGTGGGCGTCGACCGTCCGGGGGCTGAGGAACAGGTGCGTGGCCACCTCCCTCGACGTCGCGCCCGCCGCGACCTGGCGAGCGATATGCATCTCCTGCATGGTCAGGCGGTCGTAGGTGTGCTCGGAACGGGCACGGGCCACTTCGCCGGTCGCGCGTAGCTCGTCCGCGGCCCGTCGCGCGAACGCCTCCATGCCGATCTTCGAGAGTTGTTCATGCGCGGTACGCAGGTGTTCGCGTGCGTCACGACGGCGGCCCGCGCGGCGCAGCCACTCCCCGTACCGCAGGTGTGCCCGCGCGAGGTGCGCCATCAGCGCGCTGTCCGCCAGGTACTCGAGTGCCGCCATGTGGTCCTCTTCGGCATCGTTGACCAGCGCTCGCGCACCTGCCGCCACGCCGAGGGCGAAGCTGGTTCCCGCGGGCTCGGTGCGCTCGATCAGCGACGCCAGCGCCGACCGCGCGACGGCGGTGTCGCCGCACCGGACCGCGGCCTCCACCAACTCGGGCAGCGCGAATCCGGCGAGGAAGAGGTCGCCGCCCGCCACCGCCCGCGTGGCCGCGTCCATCGCGGCCGGGTATTCGGCCAGGCCGTTGTACAGCACGGCCGTCGCCCAGTGAGCGTTCGCGGTCAGCTGACCGGTGCCACGGCTCATCACCTCGGCGAACACGTCCAGGACCTCCTCGCGGCGGCCACGCATCGCCGCCACGTGCACTCTCGGGTACAGCTGCGGCAGATCGCCGAGGGCGTCGGCGATCGCTTCCTCTTCGGCGATCGCGGCCATCGCCTGCCCGAAGTCGCCGGCGAACACCGCCGATACTGCCGTTTGCGACAGGCCGAGCCGGATGGTGATCGGCGACCCCGTGTCCCGCCCGGTCCGCACCAGCCACTCGGTCACCGTGGCGTGCAGGTCGATGTCCCACAGTTCGCCCGCGAGCACCGTGGCCAACGCGGGCGCCTGAGTCCAACCGGCATCGTCGCCGGTGAGAATCCGTCGAAGCGCAGGTACTCCGGCGCTGTGTCCCGCGGTGCTCAACAGCATGAGCGCGTCGAGCAGATCCGGCGCTCGCGTGGCCGTCGGCGCCGAGCGGGCCGCGTCGAGCACCCGGTCCATCACCCCCGCGGCCCGCCCGACGACGAGCCCCATCTCCAGTGCCGCGACGAAGCACGCACGCGACTGTTCCGGATCGACGTCGGCGAGCCGCTGACCTGCGCTCATGATGAGCTCTGGACCCCGGACGGCCCCGTCGTCACCTTGGACGAACGCGATCCGTCCGCGCAGTAGGTCGACCGACGCGTGCCGACGATCATCGAGCGTCTCGGTATCGATACTGGCGAGCAGATCGGCCGCCGCGCTCGCTCCGCCTGCTTCGAGTGTCGCCCGAGCGGCCGTCAGCGTCCGCTCGGTCTGCTTGCCTGCGTCGAGCGACAGCGCCGCCGCACGTTCGAGAAACGCGGCGGCCGCCGCTATGCCGCCCCGTGCCTGCGCACGCCACGCCGCCGACTCCAACTCCGCCGCGACCTGTTCGTCCGGCCCGCTGGTGGCCTGAGCACGGTGCCAGGCCCGCCGGTCCGGAGCGCCGTCCGGGTCGGTGGCATCGGCCAGCGCTCGATGCGCGGCATGACGCTGTTCCGGTTCGGCCGCCCGGTAGGCGGCCGAACGCGCGAGCGGGTGGCAGAAGCGCGCCCGCGTATCGACCTGCATCAGCGCGGATGCCGAGGTGGCGGCGCTCGCGGCGGGCACGTCGATGCCCAGCCGCCGCGCGGCCGCCCACAGCAGAGCGGGGTCGCCGGTGGGATCGGCGCTCGCGACCGTCAGCAGCAGCCGTGCGTTCGGGGGCAGTTCCGCCATCCTGGCCAGGAAGCTCCGCTCGATCCGGTTCGCGACCGGCGACGGCGTCGGCAGCGCGAAGCCACCGGCTTTCGGCAATTCGATCAGGGCCAGCGGGTTTCCGCGTGCCTCGGCGAGCAGGCGGTCGCGCACCCGCTCGTCGAGTGTCCCGGTCTGCTCCGCGGCCAGCAGCTCGCGCGCGTGGGCGTCGCCGAGGCCACCGATGGTCAGCGCAGGCAGCTCGTCGAGCCCGCGGGTGGCATCGTCGCGCGCGGCGAACACCATCACGATCGGCTCCGCCGCGATGCGCCTGGCCAGAAACGTCAACGCCCGCGCGGAGGCGCCGTCCATCCAGTGCGCGTCGTCGATGAGGCACAGCATCGGGCGATCCGCGGCGGCGGCCGCCAGCAGTTCGAGTGCGGCGAGGCCGACCCGGAACGGGTCCGGCGTTCCGTCGGCCATCCCGAAGGCGACCAGGAGGAAGTCACGGTAGGGAGCCGACAGTTCGTCGAGGTGCGCGAGCACCGGGACACACACCTGATGCAGTGCCGCGAACGGCATTTCACCCTCGAACTCGGCCCCGGAGGCTCGGATTATCCGGAACCCGGCCGGCGTCGCGTGTTCGACGTGGTCCAACAGCGCGCTCTTGCCGATGCCCGGTTCGCCGCGCAGGACGAGCACGCCGCCCGCACCCTGTTCGGCCGCGCGGACGAGGGCGAGGAGGCGATCGATCTCGGTGTGCCTGCCGACGAGCGAGCCGCGTGACGTCGTGCGCATGATGCGAACAATAGGGGTCCGCGACGACCGGTGTACCGGCGGAAGTAGGTAATTGTCGCCGACGCGAGCAGGGGCGTGCCCAGTGGATCGTGGTGGCATGACGACACAAGCTCGCAGCACATCAGCGCCGCCGACAGTGCTGACCCGTTCGGGGATACCCCGCCCAGTGGCGATGATCGGCCTCGCGACGGCCATGTTCCTGGTCATTCTCGATGCCGCGATGGTGAACCTCGCCGGGTCGACGATCCGGGACGGTCTCGCGCTGACGGCCGCGGAACTCACGATCGTCGTCGACAGCTATCTGGTGGCGTTCGCCGGTCTGCTCCTGCTCGGCGGGCGGCTCGCCGACGTGCTCGGCGCCAGAAAAGTGTTCCTGGGTGGAATAGCTGTCTACCTCGCTGCCTCGGCCTTCTGCGCGGCCGCCACCAGCGGCACGATGTTGATCGCCGGACGGATCGGGCAGGGTATCGGTGCCGCGATCGTGATGCCCGCGGCGCTCTCGCTCGTGCTCGCCCTCTATCCGTCTCCCGCGGAACGCACTCGGGCGATGGGCATCTGGGGCGCCGTCGCGGGGGCAGGCAGTCTCCTCGGTGTCTTTCTCGGTGGAACGTTGACCGAATTGCTCGGCTGGCAGTCGGTATTCGTGGCTCCGGTGCCGTTCGGCATCATCGGGGTGATCGTCGTGGTGCGCGCGGTGCCGTCGGTTCCCGGCAGGCCAGGCCAGTTCGATGTGCTCGGCGCCGTCACCATCACCACCGCGATCTCCGGCCTCGCGCTGGGCATGGTCGCCGCCGCTGACGCCGGATGGACCGCGCCCGCCACGGTCACCGGCCTCGCAGTCGGCCTCGCCTCGCTCGTGGCGTTCGTGATCGTCGAGCGCAGCGCGGCCCGTCCACTCGTCCCGCTCGGCGTATTCCGTCGCAAGGCTGTGGCCACGGCGAACCCGGTGATGCTGCTGATCGGCGGCACGCTGACGAGCCTGTTCTTCTTCCTGCCCCAATACCAGCAAGACATTCTCGGGATGAGCCCGCTCGCCGCCGGGATGGCGCAGATCCCGATCGCCGTCATGATCATCGTGGGCAGCATCGTGGCACCCCTGCTGGCTCAGCGACTCGGAGTGGCTCGCGCGCTGCCGGTCGGCCTCGCCGTGCTGCTCGTCGGCTTCTTATGGCTGGCGCTCGACCCGACGACCAGCGGCTTCTCCGTCAGCCTGCTCGGCGCGTTCCTCCTGATCGGCACCGGCCTCGGACTCGGTGCGGTCAACGCCACGGCGATGGCGGTGCGCGACAGCGCCGACGGTGAATCGGGTCTGCTCAGCGGACTCGTCAACGCCGCGCAGCAGCTGGGCGGCGCGGTCGGGCTCGCCGCGCTCGCCGGAATCGCGATCGGCACCGCGGGGACAGACGGCGACATCTCGTTCACCACCGCGTTCCTCGGCGAGGCCGCGCTCATCCTGATCGCCCTCGCACTGGCGCTCATTTCCACTGTCAGCAACCGGCAGGCCACGTCGGCCCTGGTCGCGCGCTGATCTCCTCCACCGAAGGGACATATGACGATGAAAACCCACACCGTCCTCGTGACCGGCGCGACCGGAACCGTCGGATCCGCACTGATCCCCGCACTGCGAGCCCGCGGCGTCACCGTCCGCGCAATGACCCGCAACCCCGACCACTGCGTCCCTGGCGTCGAGACCGCTGTCGCCGACCTGCAGGATCCAGCCTCGGTCGCCGCGGCGCTGCAAGGCATCGACGCGGTTTTCCTCAACAGTCCATCGGCACCCGACGCCGCCGCGCTCCAGATCCAGTTCGCCGACCTCGCCCGCGACGCGGGCGTGCACCGGCTCGTGCTGCTCTCCCAGTACGCGGCACGCATCGACTCGCCGGTGCGGTTCCTGCGCTGGCATGCCGAAGTCGAAGCACATGTCAGCGAGCTCGGCCTCGACTACACCGTGCTGCGCCCGAACCTCTACCTGCAGGCACTACTCGGCTTCGCCGGCACCATCTCGCAGGGCTGGTTCGCCGCACCCATCGGCGATGCGGCTGTCAGCCTCATCGACACCAGAGACATCGCGGATACCGCCGCCGCCGTGCTGACAACAACGGGACACACCGGCCACACCTACACCCTGACCGGACCCCGCGCCCTCACCCACGCCCAGATCGCCCACGCGATCGCCGACGCCACCGGGCGCGACATCACGTTCCACGACGCACCCGCCGACCAATTCGCCGCCGTGCTGACCGGGATTCTGCCGCCGTGGCAGCTCGACGGCCTCGTCGAGGACTACGCCCACTACGCGCGAGGCGAAGCCGCCGAAGTGCACACGTGTGTCACCGACCTCACCGGCCGCCCCGCACGCGACATCACCGACTTCGCCCGCGATTACGCAGCCGCCTTCACTCCGGCATGATCTACCACTGCATTCGATTCACCCTCCGGCCCGGAGTCTCGGAAGAGGAGAAGGTGATCGGTCTCGCGCAAATGCGCGAGCACATCAACGCCATCCCGTCGATCAAGGCACGCGTCGTCGGCCCCGACTTCGGCGGTGAATTCGAGTACGGCGCTGTGTCTTTGATCGAGGATCTCGAGGGTTACGAGGAGTACATGAACCACCCGGCGCACTTGGCGATGGACCGGGCCGGGCTGCCGCTCGTAAACAAGTTCGTGTCGTTCGACATCACCGACGATCCGGATCCGGAGGTCGGCGCGAAGATCGCCGAGATCCACCGACGCAGGTTCGACAACGTCCCCTATATCGCCGAATTGGTCTCCGGCCTAGCCGAATACACCGGCAGCGCAGCGCCCGGCGAACACGGCCCTGCGCTGCCGGGAGCCACAGCGGGTTGAGACCGCATCACAGGTCCGCTGGAGCGCGTGCCGCCAGCGGACCTGGGTCGGTCTGACCGGAATCCTGAGTAGGTGCCGAACCATCCGCCTGCGACGCCGAGCTAGGGGATGGTCGCGTTGCGGAACGCCAGATACGGGGCGCTGAAGCAGATCGCTGAGACCCGCGGTGCCCGTCGCGAGCCCACTGGTGGTTTGCCCGGTGTGCAGAATCGTGGCTGACGGGACGATCGGTCAGCCGACGCTCAGGACTCGGGAGAGGAGGCGTTGGCGGGTTCGGGTGCCGGATTTGGCGAGGATGGCTTTGACGTGGTCGTTGATCGTGTGTTCGGACAGGAATAGTTCTGTTGCCAGTTCGTGGGAATCCAGGCCGGTCGCCACGAGGGCCAGGACCTGGGATTCCCGGGCGGACAGGGCGTGGGCTCGGGCGAACAGGTCGAGGCGTTCGGCGGCGGTGCTCGGTTCGAGGGCCACGGCGATGTCGGTGCCGATGCGGTCGGCTTTCACGGTGAGCCAGCGGTTACCGCCCAGATGGACGCGGGCAGTGGCGGGGCCGAGGGGCGTGGCTGCCTCGATGGCGAGCAGGGCGGCGCCTACGTTGTAGACCGAGGCGGGGACGGGGGGAATCGGATCGTCCGGGGGGAGCAGGCGGAGCAGGGAATCCGCGGCGGCTGCTGTCTGGGAGCGCACGCGCAGGGTGTCGTCGAGGAGTACAACGGCGGGGCCGAGGGGTGCGAGCCGGGCGTCGGATTCGACGAAGGTGGCGCCGACGGTCCGGCGCAGGCCGACGGTGACCGTGGTTGTCAGCGTGCTCAGCGCAGCGAGTTCTGCTCTGGTGAACGGGGATTCGGTGTAGCGGAGCAGTTCGAGAAAGCCCCAGCAGCCGTAGCGGTCGGCGAAGGTGACGGTGGCGGAATCGGTGATGCCGAGATCGCGCTGCGCGGTGCGCCACAGCAGGGAACGGTCCGGGTCGCCGTCGGTGGCGCCGAGCAGGGAATGGGCGCCGGTGCCGCGCACGGTGTCCCAGCGATTGAGCGGGGTGAGATAGCGGGCGCGGATCAAGTCCGGCACGAGCCCTAGGTCGAGTCCGGGGAGATCGGCGAGCGGCGCCGTCGCGACGGCGGTCACAGGATCGGTGAGCGCGAAGACATGACCGGCGAACGGGATCGCCGCGCGGATCTCGACCAGGACGAGTTCCCGCAGTCGTTTGGCGGAGTGATCGGCGCGGCACAAACGGCCGATCCGGTCGGCCAAGATACTCGGCACCTATCCAGCCTACGGCGCGATCCCCCCAGGATCAGGGATGTTCCGGCGCATCGGACCGGCCGATGATCGAGGTATCCCATTCGGCACGACGACGGAGGTCATCATGGCCATCACCCTGCACATCGACAACACCGTTCGCGACTACGACGACTGGAAGGCCGCGTTCGACCAGTACGAGCGGTTCCGCGCCGGCCACGGCGTGCGCGCCTACCGTGTCGGCCGGGTCGACGGCACGCCACCGCGGGTGCTCATCGACCTCGATTTCGACGACCGCGCGGCCGCTGAGGCGTTTCGCACCGCGCTGGCGACCGTGCTCGCCACCCCGCGCAGCACCGCGATGGTGATCAGCCACAAAGCCTGGCTCGTCGACGTGGTAGACGAGCGCGTTTCTCCCTTGATCGACGCGCCGAGCGCCGCACGGGGACAACCGAAGTCGGCGGCGCCGGTAGTTTGATCGGGTGCCCATCTCGTTCGACATTCCTGGAATGCAACAGTTGGACGACACGACCTGGGGGAATCCGGCCACTCGTGACGTCGTCGCGCTGAACTATGTCTACGGCGCGCCTGACCTACCCGCTCGACTCGACGACTTGACGCGGTTACGCAGGCGGCTGGCCGAGCACCACGCGCGGACCGGCTGCCTGATCGAAGCGTTCGTGGTGTGGGTCGACCAGCTGCCCGCCCTGCTCCGGGTGGAGAAGACTCAGCTGCCGGGTCCGCGCGGTGAACTCGTTTTCGCGGCGTCGATCGTGGTGCCCAAGGACCGGTGCTCGGCGGTATTCCAGATCATGTGCCCCGAGACCGGTCCGCCCGGCGCGCGCGAAACCTCGATCGGCAGGCAGGTTCGGCGCAGCGAGATGTGTCCGCCCCACCCGTACGCGCCCGGCCTGCGTGGACGGTTGCCCTATCTATTGTCCGACGACGTCCGCTTCGATGCCGAGTTCCCCGACCACGCGCTGACCAGGGCGCGCCGCTGGGTCGCCGACACGGTGCCGAGCGTGCGGGTCGACGCGTCCTTCGCCGCGCTACCGGCGTTCTAGGGCTTCTCGGCGATGAAGATGGCGGTTCCGGGGAAGATCTGCCCGCGCAGCGGCGACCACTGACCCCATTCGCGGTCGAGCCACTCCGGCCACTCCGGTTCGACGATGTCGACCAGGTGCAAGCCGGCGCCGACGATCTCGCGGACGCGGTCCCCGATCGTGCGATGGTGCTCGACATAGGTCGGCACACCGTCACCGTCGACCTCTACATAAGGGGTGCGGTCGAAATAGGGGATCGTGGCGGTCAGGCCTCCCTGGCCCGGATCGTCGGGGAAGATCCAGCGCATCGGATGGTTCACCGAGAACACCCAGCGCCCGCCCGGCCGCAACACCCGCGCTACCTCGCGCATCACCAGCGCCGAATCGGCGACGAAGGGCACCCCGCCGAACGCCGAACACGCCAGGTCGAACGACGCGTCGGCGAAGGGCAGCGCCTCGGCCCCCGCCTGCACGAGGGGCACCCGCGGTCCGCCCTGATCCATCGCGGCCACGCCACGCTCCAACATCCCCATCGATATATCGAGCCCGACCGGGAACGCGCCGTGACCGGCCAGCCACCGCGAGCACGGCGCCGAACCGCAGCCGATCTCCAGGATGGTCTTGCCGGTCACGTCCCCGAGGAAGCCCATGTCACCCTCGTGCAGGCCCTCCGGGCACCACACGAACTCGCCGCCGGGGGAGTCGACGCCGAGGAAGTCGGCGTGGGTCTGGTGGTACTGCTCGGCGTCGGCGTCCCACCAGCGGCGATTCGCGCGTTCGCTGTCGCGCGAGTCGATCTTGGTTCGGGTGGTCGCTGAGGTACCCAGCAGCGCGTTGGCCTGCGCATGGCGTTCGTCGTCGGACACGCCGAACAGGGTATCGGCGTGGTGCGGGGGGTGGTTTGCCCGGCTCGGCGCCGGTCGCGTAGGCTGACACACGCTGTAGAGGGACGCTGAAGTTGATCAGCGGCAAGTGCGACAGTCCATGCGATACTTTACCGGTATCCCTTCGTCGCGTCGTCGCGGTGATCTCGCAGCGTACCGAAAGATCCAATGTCCGCAACCGACCACAATCCGTCCGGAGCAAACCCACATATGCCCACCACCGTCACCTCGCCGCAGGTAGCCATTAACGACATTGGCTCCGCCGAGGATTTCCTGGCCGCCATCGACGCAACGATCAAGTACTTCAACGATGGTGACATCGTCGAAGGCACCATCGTCAAGGTCGATCGTGACGAGGTCCTGCTCGACATCGGTTACAAGACCGAAGGTGTCATCCCCTCCCGCGAACTCTCCATCAAGCACGATGTCGACCCGAACGAGGTCGTTTCCGTGGGCGACGCGGTCGAGGCCCTGGTCCTCACGAAGGAGGACAAGGAAGGCCGCCTGATCCTGTCGAAGAAGCGGGCGCAGTACGAGCGCGCGTGGGGCACGATCGAGGAGCTCAAGGAGAAGGACGAGGCCGTCAAGGGCACCGTCATCGAGGTCGTCAAGGGCGGCCTGATCCTCGACATCGGCCTCCGTGGCTTCCTGCCTGCCTCGCTCGTCGAGATGCGTCGTGTCCGCGACCTCCAGCCGTACGTCGGCAAGGAGATCGAGGCCAAGATCATCGAGCTCGACAAGAACCGCAACAACGTGGTTCTGTCGCGTCGCGCCTGGCTCGAGCAGACCCAGTCCGAGGTCCGCAGCGAGTTCCTGCACCAGCTCCAGAAGGGCCAGGTCCGCAAGGGCGTCGTGTCCTCCATCGTCAACTTCGGTGCCTTCGTGGACCTGGGTGGCGTCGACGGCCTGGTGCACGTGTCCGAGCTGTCCTGGAAGCACATCGACCACCCGTCCGAGGTTGTCGAGGTCGGCAACGAGGTCACCGTCGAGGTTCTCGACGTCGACCTGGACCGCGAGCGTGTCTCCCTGTCGCTCAAGGCGACTCAGGAAGACCCGTGGCGTCAGTTCGCCCGGACCCACGCCATCGGCCAGATCGTGCCCGGCAAGGTCACCAAGCTGGTTCCCTTCGGTGCCTTCGTGCGCGTCGAAGAGGGCATCGAGGGCCTGGTCCACATCTCGGAGCTGGCCGAGCGCCACGTCGAGGTCCCGGACCAGGTTGTGGCCGTCGGCGACGACGCCATGGTCAAGGTCATCGACATCGACCTCGAGCGTCGTCGTATCTCGCTGTCGCTGAAGCAGGCGAACGAGGACTACAACGCCGAGTTCGACCCGTCGAAGTACGGCATGGCCGACAGCTACGACGATGCGGGCAACTACATCTTCCCCGAGGGCTTCGATCCCGAGACCAACGAATGGCTCGACGGGTTCGACAAGCAGCGTGAAGAGTGGGAAGGCCGCTACGCCGAGGCCGAGCGTCGCCACAAGATGCACACTGCTCAGATGGAGAAGATGGCAGCCGACGCTGCCGCCGAGGCCGCCGCTGGCGGTCCCGTCGCGGGCAACTACTCCTCCGAGACCGGTGGCAGCGCGGCTGCGTCCACCTCCGGCCCGGCCGAGTCCACGGGCGGCTCGCTGGCCAGCGATGCCCAGCTCGCGGCTCTGCGGGAGAAGCTCAGCGGCAACGCCTGATTCAGTCGGCTAACGCCTGAATCAACAACTGCATTACCGAAGGCCCTGGTCCACACGGACCAGGGCCTTCGGCCTTTTTTCGGGGGTAAGTTCCCGTCAGCGTCCGACAGTGAAGCGACGCTGGAGGTGGCGCGGCTGGTCGACCTCGTCGAGGAGCGCGACGGCGAGATCCTCGGCCGAGATATCGGTGTCGGAGTCGAGGAGCTGATCACCGCCGAGCCGGTAGCGCCCGGTGCGCGGGCCCGGTTCGATGCGGCCCGAGGACGGGCTCAGATAGGTCCAGTGCCGATTGGACTGGCGGTAGATGTTCAGTGCGTCGCGACCGGCGAGTACGGGTTCGCGATACTCGGTCGGTACCCGCAGTTCCTCGGTGAGCACCCGGGTGAAGTCCGGGGTGTCGACCAGCTGCAGGCCGGGGGCGACCTCCAGGCTGCCGCCGCCACCGACGACGATCAGCCGGATCTCCGGATGTCGTTGCAGCGCATCGACCATCGCCCGCGCGCCGACGACGAAATTACCGGCCTTGGCGATGGTGTCGGCGATGCCGTGCCCCGCGTTGACTGCGCTGATCACCACGTCGAGTCCCGCGATCGCCGTGGCGATGCTGTCGGCGTCGAGCCAGTCGGCGGCTCGCCATGTTGTGTCTCCACGCTCGGTAGGAAAGCGGGCCGAATCGCGGGTGAACGCTGTCACCCGGTGTCCCCGATACTGTGCTTCGGCGACTACTCGGGAGCCGATGACGCCGGTCGCGCCGAATACTCCGATATTCACAATGCCACTCGTTTCTGCGTGGTGTTCGATTACTACACGGCGTTCAGTAATGACACGGCTGATAGTAGACGAACACTGTAAGGTGTCAACCGTGGTCGAGGTGAGGAATCGGCGCGAGCGATTGCGCGAGGAAGCGACAGCGGAGATCAAGGCGATCGCGTTGCGGCTGTTGACCGAAGGTGGCCCCGACGCGATCTCGTTGCGCGCCATCGCCAGGGAGATGGGGATGACCGCGGGTGCGCTGTACGGCTACTTCCCGGCCAGGGACAACCTGATCACCACCCTCATCGCCGACGTCTACACCTCGCTCGTCGACCGGGCCGTAGCCGCGCGTGATGCGATACCCGATACCGATCCGGCCGGTCGGATCGTGGCTTGGGGTGAGACCGTCCGCGAGTGGGCGGTCGCCAATCCGGCTGGGTTCAAACTGATCTACGGCGATCCTGTCCTCGGCTACCAGCCGCCGGTCGGTGGTCCTTCTCGCGATGCCGAACTGCGGGCGTGCAGCGGATTGGTGGGTCTGGCCGCGGCGGCGTGGCCCTACGCCGCCGGCTTGCAGACCATTGGTGCGCCGGCTTGGTCGGATTTCGATCCCGGGCTCGTCGATCATGTGCGCGGCGACTTCCCCGACCTGCCTGCTGCGGGATTGGCTCTCGCACTGCGGATGTGGGGGCGCATGCACGGGCTGCTCGCGCTGGAGATCTACGGTCATCTCGGGCCTCGGGCGCAACATCCGGACAAGCTCTACCGGGCCGAGATGCTCGATCTGGTCCGTTCACTCGGGTTGCGAGAATAGGCCCATTCCCAGGTGGAGTACCGTGTGCGCGATTGCTCCATCCCCCTACGGGAAAGGTGCTCCAATCCGATGAGTTCTGGTCCCTTCGCCGGTCTCAACCGGCGGCAGTTCCTTGCGAAGGCGATGGCCGCCGGTGCGGTGGGAACGCTTGCCACCTGGGCGAATCCGATTATCGACCGAGCTTTTGCCGCCGATCCAGCCGGTATGGGTGGGCTCGGCGATATCGAGCATTTCGTCTTGCTCATGCAGGAAAACCGGTCCTTCGACCACTATTTCGGCACCATGTCGGGTGTGCGCGGGTTCGGTGAGGCGTCGGCTTCGTGGCGTCAGTTCGGGTGGTCGCCCGGAATCGGGCCCACCGCAGAGGGTTTCGTCGAACCGTTTCGGCTCGACACCACTCGCGGCGCCACCCTGGACGGGGAGTGCATCAACGACCCCGACCACACCTGGCCCGGCATGCACAAGGCATTCAACAACGGGCGCAACGACGGCTGGATGCCGATGTCGGTGGCCTCGGTAGGGCCGGGTAACGCGCCCGCGGCGATGGGTTACTACCTGCCGGAGGACATTCCGATCCATACCGAGCTCGCGCAGGCATTCACCCTCTGCGACAACTACCACTGCTCGGTGCTCGGCCCCACCGACCCCAACCGGCTGTACTGGATGAGTGCGAGTATCGACCCCGACGGCCTGGCGGGCGGTCCGCTGGTGGAGACGCCCCTCCTGCTCCCGAAGAACGTCTACAGCTGGCGCACTTACCCGGAGAACCTGTCCGAGGGTGGGGTGCCGTGGAAGATCTACAGCAATCGCGATATCGGCGAGGCCTCGTCGATGATTCTGGACGGCATGATGGGCTGCTTCACCCAGGCCGCCGACCCGAATTCCGAACTGGCGCGCCGCGGTATCGCCCCGACCTATCCGAACGATTTCCAGGCCGACGTCGCCGACAACACCCTGCCCGCGGTGTCGTGGGTGGTCCCGTCGGTGCTGCACTGCGAACACCCCGCGCTGCCGGCGGCTTTCGGCGCGCTAGGGATAGTGCAGCTTCTCGATATCCTCACCTCGAATCCGGCGGTGTGGGAGAAGACCGCGCTGATCATCAGCTACGACGAGAACGGCGGCTTCTTCGACCACGTCACCCCGCCGACCCCGCCGCCCGGCACCGCGGGCGAATCCCTGACGGTGCCACTGGACCGGGTGCCCGCGGCGGGCGGGATCACCGGCCCGATCGGACTGGGCTACCGGGTGCCGTGCATGGTGATCTCGCCGTACAGTCGCGGTGGGCTGGTCGCCTCGCAGACGTTCGACCACACCTCCCAATTGCGTTTGCTGGAAACCAGATTCGGCGTCGACGTGCCGAACCTGACCGCCTGGCGACGCGGCGTCACCGGTGACATGACCTCCACCTTCGACTTCGCGGCGGCGCCGGATGCCGCGAAACCGGTGTTGCCCGACCCGCGTCCCAAGGCCGACGCGGCGATCGCGCAGTGCGGTCCGAATATCGCGGCGGGCACGCTGGGACAGGGTGTGCCGTACCCGGTGCCGCCGAACGCGATGCCGGCTCAGCAGCCGGGGACTCGGCGCGCGCCGAGCGGTCTCGTCGGCGTGTGAGCCGGGGGTGGGCTCGGTATCAGGCCGGGCCCACCGTCAGCTCGCGGCAGCGGGGGACCAGTATCCGGTGGCCATGCTGGGGTGTTTGCGCGTCGCGGCGAAGCTGTGTCTGGCGGGGGAGAGCAGGGTGCTGAACCAGGAGCGCCGGTATTCGGCGAGAGTCGCTGCGACGGCGGGGAATTCGATGCAGTGCACACCGCCCTGCATGCCGAGGCGGTGGCGGGCCGCCCGGTGGTTCCTGGTACCCATGATCATCCTGTCGGTAGTGGTGCGGCCTTCTCGCCTGCGCGGAAGATTAATCCACGCGACGCGCCCGGCCCGGGACCTTCCGCCGCTCCGGGGGTGGGCGTGTCGCAGGAGCTGCCCCGACCCGGCGGTCGAGATGCGAGACTGGGCCCATGTTGCGGATCGGCCTCACCGGAGGCATGGGAGCGGGTAAATCCACAGTGGCGCGGACGCTGGTCGAGCTCGGGGCGGTGCTCATCGACTCCGACGCGATCGCTCGCGAGGTCGTCGCCCCTGGCACGCCGGGCCTGGCTGCGCTGGTCGAGGAGTTCGGTGCGGCGATCCTGAGCCCCGACGGCAGTCTGGATCGGCCCGCGCTGGCCGCGGTGGCCTTCGCCGACGACGAGTCGCGGGGCAAGCTCAACGCCATCACCCATCCGCTGGTCGGTGCCCGCACCGCGGAACTGATCGGCGACGCGCCCGCGGATGCCGTTGTGGTGCAAGACATTCCGTTGCTCGTCGAGAACGGTCTCGCGCCGCTGATGCAACTCGTCGTTGTGGTCGGGGCCGAGGAGAAGACCAGGCTGCGCAGACTGGTCGAACACCGCGGGGTAGCCGAAGCGGATGCGCGAGTCAGGATCGCCGCGCAGGCCACCGACGAACAGCGCCGCGCGGTCGCTGATGTGTGGCTCGACAACAACGGTGCGCCGGAGGTGGTCGAGGCGCAGGTCCGGGAGCTGTGGACGCGACGGCTGGTGCCGTTCGAGCGCAATCAGCGCGAGGGCGTCCGCGCGCGCGCCGACTACCGCCTCGTCACCGACCAGGAATGGGACATGCAGGCGCGCAGGATCATCGCCCGGCTGCATCTGGCGTGTGGTGCGTCGGCGGTGCGCATCGATCACGTCGGATCGACCGCGGTGCACGGACTACCCGCCAAGGACATCATCGACATCCAGGTGACGGTGGCCGACATGGCCACGGCCGAATCGCTGACCGATGCGTTGACGGCGGCCGGGTTCCCTCTGGCCGCGGGGGTGACGCACGACAATCCGAAACCGAGTCAGGGTGATCCCGAAGGCACCGACCTCGCCCGTTGGGGCAAGCGCCTGCACGGCAACGCCGATCCCGGTCGACCCGCCAATATTCATCTGCGTGTGCGGGATTCGCTCGGCCAGCGGTTCGCGCTCGACCTGCGCGACTGGTTGCGGGCCAACGAAAGCGTGCGGTCGGAGTACCTGGCGGTCAAGCGTGGGGCCGAACTCGCGGCGGCGGATCTGACCGATGACGCGGCCGGTGATGCCTACTACGTGGTGAAGGAACCGTGGTTCGACGCGGTCTATCCGGTGGTCACCGAGTGGGCGCACGCCCGCGCGTGAACCGCGTACCAAACTGTTAAACATCATTGTTTCGGAAACCGTCCGCATGCTGTCGCGCGCTGTGTAAATTGTGCGAAGTCACCACGGGGTGACTCAATTCACAGGGAAGTTGTAGCGCGTATGACAACACATCACCGTCAGTTCGGCCGTGCGGGCTTCGGTATCACCGCACTCGGCGCCGTCGCCGCCAGCCTCGTGCTGGCCGCTCCGCAGGCCTCGGCCTGGGTCGGCAACCTCGGCGTGGCCGGAACCGACCACAAGGTCGGTTGCAGCTACAAGCTGACCGCGAGCGTCGAGGTCGACCGGTTGACCTCGGTGAAGTTCACCGACAACGGCGTGGATATCCCGGGCAGCCCGGTGTCGCCGTCGCTGCTGTCGGGCACGGTGAGCATCACCTGGAAGCCGACCACAGCGGGCCAGCACAAGCTCGAGGCGCGTCAGCTGCTGATCAGTGACTCGATCACCGTCACGGTCGGTGCGGCGGGCAGTACCGGTAGCGCGTCGTGCGGCGGCGGCCTCGCGGATCTGTTCCCGAGCCTGTCGGCCGGCTGACACCGACTCCCCGCACCGCCCGGACCCCTACCGAGGTCCGGGCGGTTCGTCGTTTCGGCGCCAGGTCAGGGTCATCCCGAAGGTGCTCAACCAATTCTCCAGCGAATACCCGTGCGCGGCGATCCCGTCGATCGCGGTGGTGGCGTGTTCGATCGCGGCCTGGCATTGGGCGGCGTCGAGCAGGCCGTCGGCGTGCGCGCCGAGCAGTTCGTCGACATCGACGAGCCGGACATCACGCCCGGTGCGGACCAGCAGATCGAGGTAATGGTCGATCGAGCGCCACAGCGTCGGCGACTCCCTGGTGAACGCGCCGACATCGACATAGATGTCCTGCCACTGATCGACACCAGGGTTGTAGTGCAGTTTCGACGCGCGCAGCGACAGCTCGGGGAGCAACCACGATTCCAGGTAGTGGAAGTGCGCGTGATCGGAGTGACGACCCATGTACAGGCCCCACGGCTCCACCCGATAGATCTCCACCGGTCGGATGAACCCTTTGGGGTCGGTGTTCGTTTTGGCCGCGACGTCGAAGTACTCGACCTTGGGTGGATGCACGTGCACGGTGGATGCCTGCGTCATGAGCGCAGAATCTACCGGCGCGTGCCCACCCTCGCCCGGTCGCCGGCTACATCCAGGTCAGCGTGATGTCCCGGGAGCGCAACCACTGTTCGACATCGTGGTCGTTGGCCGCCAAACCGTCGAGCACGCGCGCGGCGCGTTCGAATGCCCGGTCGGCGTGCTCGGTGTCGACATGGCCCGCGGCGTGCGCGGCGAGCAGTTCGCTCGATCCGGACAACGTCGACGACCGGCCGCGCCGCACCGCGACGTCGAGGAAGTAGTCGGTTGCCATCCACCGTTTCGGCCCGACCTGGGCGAACTCGACGATGTCGAGCACGTAGTCGTGGCTGCGGTGATGGCCGGGCCGGTCGTGGCTGATGGTGGCGCGAATCGCGTGGCCGGGCAACATCCACGACTCCTCGTAGCGACCGTGCGGCCGGTCGAGAATGCGGGCCAGGTAGATGCCCCATGGCTGCACTCGGTACCGGTCGACCGAGTGGATGTAGCCCTTGGCATCGGTAACGGTCAGCTCGGCGAGGTCGAAGTATTCGACCCGGGGTCTGGCGGCCGGTGAAACGGTTGTCGAATCAGTGGTCGGTGTGTGCGGGCCGCGTATCTCTCTGGCGAAGTATCCGGCGAATCCGGTTACCGCGGGAGCCGCGACGAGCAGGGGAAGTAGAACGCTCATGGCCTTGTCCTTCACCACGTGCCGATGATCAACTCAGGGTACGCCCGCATCGGGCCGTATGGCGTGTTCGATTCGGTACCGCGATCGGCGAATATCTTTGGGGCAAGCGACTTTTCGGACATCAGTCGAGGTGCCCGGAATTCGCCGAGTTGGGGCTTGATGCCTCTACCAGGCGAAACAGCAGTCGCCGCCGGTTTGCCTGCAGTGGTTGCTGTCACGTTCGCGCAGCGCTGTGACGGTATCGATGAGCAGAAGTTCACCCGAACGACCACGTCCCGACCGACGGTCATCGGCGCGGCGCAGGGCGTGGCGAACGGGCGGTGGTTCGCCGGCGCCGAAACGTGTCAGTGGTCGCGCCTAAGCTTGGTCCATGGCATTCGCAACCGAGATCCCGACGGAAGGGTACGAAGAGCGGGGTCACCCGATCGCCCATTCCGAGCACCGCCCCGTCGGCACGATCGAGCGCACGGGCGCCCGGTTCGAGGTGGTCAGCGAGTACTCGCCCGCAGGCGACCAGCCCGCGGCGATCGCGGAGCTCGAGCGCCGGGTGAACGCGGGGGAGAAGGACGTTGTCCTGCTCGGTGCCACCGGTACCGGTAAATCGGCGACCACCGCGTGGCTGATCGAGAAGTTGCAGCGACCCACTCTGGTGATGGCGCCGAACAAGACCCTCGCCGCGCAGCTCGCCAACGAGCTGCGCGAGATGCTGCCCAACAACGCGGTCGAGTACTTCGTCTCCTACTACGACTACTACCAACCCGAGGCGTACATCGCCCAGACCGACACCTACATCGAGAAGGACAGCTCGATCAACGACGACGTCGAGCGGCTACGGCACTCGGCGACCTCGAGTCTGCTCTCGCGTCGCGATGTCGTGGTGGTCGCGTCGGTGTCGTGCATCTACGGCCTCGGCACCCCGCAGTCGTATCTGGATCGGTCGGTGCAGCTCGAAGTCGGTGGCGAGATCGATCGCGACGCGTTGCTGCGGCTGCTGGTCGACGTGCAGTACACCCGCAACGACATGTCGTTCACCCGTGGCTCGTTCCGGGTGCGCGGCGACACCGTGGAGATCATCCCGTCCTATGAGGAGCTGGCGATCCGCATCGAGTTCTTCGGTGACGAGATCGAGGCGCTCTACTATCTGCATCCGCTCACCGGTGATGTTGTGCGCCAAGTGGATTCGGCGCGCATCTTCCCGGCTACCCACTATGTGGCCGGTCCGGAGCGGATGGAGCGGGCGGTCGTCGACATCGAGGCCGAATTGGCCGCGCGGCTGGCGGAATTGGAGCGTCAGGGCAAGTTGCTCGAGGCGCAGCGGTTACGCATGCGCACCGAATACGACCTGGAGATGATCCGTCAGGTCGGCTTCTGCTCGGGTATCGAGAACTATTCGCGCCACATCGATGGGCGTCCGGCGGGTTCGGCACCGGCCACGCTGCTCGACTACTTCCCCGACGATTTCCTGCTGGTGATCGACGAATCGCACGTCACGGTGCCGCAGATCGGTGGCATGTTCGAAGGTGACATGTCGCGCAAGCGCAACCTGGTCGATTTCGGCTTCCGGTTGCCCTCGGCAGTCGACAACCGCCCGCTGACCTGGGAGGAATTCGCCGGCCGAATCGGTCAGGCGGTGTATCTGTCGGCGACACCCGGCAACTACGAGCTGGGTCAGGTCGGCGGTGAGGTGGTCGAGCAGGTGATTCGCCCGACCGGCCTGGTCGACCCGAAGGTCGTGGTCAAACCGACCAAGGGCCAGATCGACGACCTGGTGCACGAGATCCGTGAGCGCGCCCAGCGCAACGAGCGGGTGCTGGTCACCACGCTCACCAAGAAGATGTCGGAAGACCTCACCGATTACCTGCTCGGCCTGGGCGTGAAGGTCCGCTACCTGCACTCCGAGATCGACACGCTGCGCCGCGTCGAATTGCTCCGCCAGCTGCGCCTCGGCGAATACGACGTGCTCGTCGGCATCAACCTGCTGCGCGAGGGTCTCGACCTGCCCGAGGTGTCCCTGGTGGCAATCCTCGACGCCGACAAGGAAGGGTTCCTGCGGTCGAGCACCAGCCTCATCCAGACCATCGGCCGCGCGGCGCGCAATGTGTCCGGCGAAGTGCACATGTACGCGGACAAGATCACCGACTCGATGCAGCACGCGATCTCCGAGACCGACCGTCGCCGTGCCAAACAGGTCGCCTACAACGAAGAACACGGCCTCGATCCGCAGCCGCTGCGCAAGAAGATCGCCGACATCCTGGACCAGGTGTACACCGAAGCCGAGGACGAGGTGGCCGTCGGCGGATCGGGTCGCAACGCCAGCCGCGGCAGGCGTGCTCAGGGTGAGCCGGGCCGGGCGGTCAGCTCGGGCATCTACGCCGAACGCGACGTGAAGTCGATGCCGCGCGCCGAATTGGCCAACCTGGTCACCGAACTCACCGCGCAGATGATGAACGCGGCCCGCGAACTGCAGTTCGAGCTGGCGGGCCGGTTGCGTGACGAGATCGCCGACCTGAAGAAGGAGCTGCGCGGCATGGACGCCGCGGGGATTTCCTGACCATGCCGACGCCACGGGCTCTTAGCGGCGGCCTCGCACCCGAGCTGCGCGACCGATCGCGCACGTGCTGCTCGGATGCGAGGCCCGCGCGGTCGGGGGCCGAGCCGGGTGCGTCGCTACGCCTGCTCGGCCATCCACGCGGCCACCCGGCGGTCGGCCTCTTCCTTGGAGACGTCCTCGACGCGGGTGATCACCGCCCACCGGTGGCCGAAGGGGTCGATCACCACGCCGAAGCGGTCGCCGGTGACGAAGGTCTGCGGCTCCTCGGCGCTGCGGGCACCGTGGGCGAGCGCACGGGCGATCACCGCGTCCACGTCGGGGCAGTAGTGCACCACCGAGGTGTGTACCCAGTCCTCGGGGGCACGAACATTGTTGTCGGGGATGGGCATCCCGAGCTGCAGCGTGGAATCGCCGATGAGCAGTTCGGCGTGCGCGGGCTGGCCGTCGGGCCGATCGGCCCGGCTGAGTACCTTCGCGTCGAAGACCGTGGTGTAGAAGTCGATGGCCGCGTTACCGTCCGGCACGGCCAGGAAACAGGTGATGGAGTGGTAGCCCTCCGGAATGGGCGCAACGGGATTGGTCATGGCTACGATCCTGCTCCGCCACCGGCGACCCGTCTTGTAAGAACGCGACAGATCGGCCGGTGATGACAGCGGCGCCGGATCCCGGTGATGTGAAAGGAATCCTGCACCCCGACGAGCAGGCCAGACACCGGTCGCTGCACCGGCTCGGGGTCGGGCCCGCGCTGGCCGAATTCGCGGACCGCTATTGGGTGGTGCGCTGGGATCTGCGTGGGCAGCCCAGCTATTCGGCCGAGGTGCTGTCGTTCCCGTGTGTGAATGTCACCTTCGAACGCAGCACCACCCGCACCGGCGGGTTCGTCAACGGTGTGTGCACGACGAAGTACGTGCGCGAGCTCGAGGGGGAAGGCGAGACCTTCGGCATCCGGTTCGCTCCCGGCGGCTTCGGTGCCTTCACTGGCATGGATGTCGGAGCGCTACGCGATGATTCGGCGCCGTTGAGTGCGGTGTTGCCAGAGGCCGCGGGGCTGGCCGAACGGGTGCTGGCCGAACAGTCCGACGAGCGAAGGCAGGTCATCGTCGAGGAGTTCTTCGCGGGCCGCGGTCGCACCGACGATCCGCACTACGCACTGGTGACGCGCATCGTCACAGCCATGGCGAACGATCCGGAGCTCACCAGGGTCGACCAGGTCACCGACCGTTTCGCGATCCCGATCCGCACCCTGCAACGGCTGTTCCGCCGCTACGTCGGGGCAGGCCCGAAATGGGTGCTGTGCCGGTTCAGATTGCAAGACGCGGCAGACCTGCTCGCGCGTGGCCGCCTCGATCTCGCGGTACTGGCCGCCGACCTCGGCTATTTCGACCAGGCGCATTTCAGCCGAGAATTCACCGCCGAGATCGGGATGTCACCGACGGAATACGCCCGCAGCGCACAGGTGGTCTCCACGGCACGGTGACCGGGTGGAACGACCCCAGAATCGGGGGGTTTGAAATATTGACGTTTCAACTTGGTGTGGCGGTATTCGTCGATAGTGTCACCGCATTCGCGGCGGCCATTGCTGCGTGGAGAAGTCAGGACATCAACAGTGACAACATCTTTCGACCGGACCGCCCGTCTGGGCGCCGCCCTCGGGACCGCCCTGGTCGCCACCGCATTGCTCGCACCGACCGCGCATGCCGATGGCCAGTGGGTCAGCGTCTCGAGTCAGGACCCCAAGGCCGGCTGTTCCTACACGCTGGTCGCGGTCAATGTCGTCGGCTACAGCTCCGGCTACGCCGGTGCGCCGGTGACCTTCTATGACAACGGCGAGGTGATCGACACGGTCACGGTCCCGGCGTTCGGCGAGACCAAGACCTCCTGGCGCCCCTCCGCGGCCGGTTCACACGAAGTGACGGCGAAAGTCGACGGCTATGGGCGTATCTGGTGGATCACCCCCGCCACGGTGACCGTCGCGCCGAATACCGGTACCGGCAGCGCCGCCTGCGGATTCCCCAGTTTCTCCGGCTGATGTGATCGAAGTCCCAGCCGCACTGCGTCGTTGATCGTGTTGTGATAGGCCACAATTTCTTCGACCTGCGGTTCTATCGCCGCAGGTGGATGTTCTCGACTGTCGCGAAAGCCACCGTGACATCGGCACACACGCCAACACTCCGGGATGTGATCTATTGCGAATTGTCGATAAATCGGCCTGATTTGGCGTTAGGGTCGAGCCGATTGCCGCGCTGACGCTCGATTCCCGAGTGGTTCGGTGCTGGCACCGACCAAGTTGGAGGAGAGATGACCGCCTACCGGACCATTGTCGTCGGTACTGATGGCTCGGATTCGTCGTATGTGGCGGTGGAGAAGGCCGCGGCGCTCGCCGGGGACGCGGAGGCAACTCTCGTGCTGGCCTGCGCCTACTTCCCGACCGACGACCGCGACGTCGCCGCCGCCGCCGATGTGCTCAAGGACGAGGCCTACCAGGTCCGTGGCTCGGCCCCGACCAACGAGATCCTGCACATCGCCCGGGAGAAGGCCCTGGCCGCCGGTGCGAAGAACATCGTCGATCGCGCGATCGTCGGCGAGCCGGTCGATTCGCTGCTCGACCTCGTCAACGAGGTGGACGCGGATCTGCTCGTCGTCGGTAACCGAGGCCTCAACACCCTCACCGGCCGCCTGCTCGGCTCCGTCCCCTCGGACGTAGCCCGCAAGTCCCGTTCGGACGTGCTGATCGTCCACACCGTGCGCTGACCGCCTCTCCGGGTATTCAGGCCAGACCTAGGTGGGAGTTGCGAGCGTAGGCGGCCGGCGGTAGAGCGCGGGGGCGTTAGCCCGTCCCGGTGAGTTACCCATGTGCTTGCGAGATCATGGGTGGGCTTGTGTAAAGGAAGGAACGTGGCGTCGCGGATCGTGCGACGCCACGTTTTTTCATTGGGCGAAGTGTGCGGCGAGGGTCTCCGGCAGTCGTTCGGCGTGCACGACTGTCAGCCGCTGTGTCGCGCGGGTGAGTGCGACGTACAGGTCGTTGAGGCCGCGCGGGGATTCGTCCAGGATCGCCTGTGGCTCAACGAGATACACGCGGTCGAACTCGAGACCTTTCGCGTCGTGCACCGTGAGCACCTGAACGGATTCGCCTGCCAGGGAAGATAGTTCCGGCACGAGGGCGGCTGGAGCGAGGACCGCGCTGGTGCCGGGGCCGTGTTCGGTTTCGAGCAAGCGTGCCAGCTCGCCCGCCAGGTCGGCGGGCCGAACCCGGTGGGCGCGTGGGGGATTGCCGGTTTCGCGGACCGAGCGCGGCACCTGGGTGCCGGGATCGATCGCGGCGAGCACGTCGGCCGCGACCGCCATGATCTCGGCGGGGGTGCGGTAGTTCACGGTGAGCTCGGTGAGCTTCCAGCGATTGGCCACATACGGTTCGAGCACCCGCTGCCAGGACGACGCACCCGCCGGGTCGCCGGTCTGCGCCACATCGCCGACGACGGTGATCCAGCGATTCGGGATGCGCCGCATCACCATTCGCCACGCCATCTCCGAGAGTTCCTGTGCCTCGTCGACGATCACATGACCATAGGTCCAGGTCCGGTCGCCCGCGGCGCGTTCAGCGGTGGTCTGCCGGTTGCCGAATTCCTGGCGCTGGGCCAGCTGGGAGGCGTCGATCAGGTCGTAGGCCATCAGGATCTCGGGATCGAGTTCGTCCTCGATGTCCTGCGGTGCCGAACCGGTGAGGATGTCGAGGGCGTCCTGGGCCTCCTCGATCTGGGCCCGCCACCGGCGACGCGAGCGTTCGCGTTCCTCGGTGTCGTCGACGCCGAGCAGTTCGGCCAGCTCGTCGAGCAGCGGGGCGTCGGCCGCGCCGAACATGCCGTCGTCGGAACGCACCAGCTCGGCGCGATCCGCACCGCTCAACGTTTTGGCCGCACGTTCGAGGCGGGCGGGGTCGGCGAGGAGATCGGCGAGCACTTCCTGGGGCGACAGCACCGGCCACAGCGCGCTGATCGCGGCCTGCACGTGCGGGTCGCCGCGCATCTCGTCGCCGATCTCGCTGAGGTCGGCGGAACTGAGCAGGCTCTTGCCACCGGACAGGTCGGCACCCATCGTCGCGGCGAGCTGATCGGTGAGCGCGTCGATCACCGACGACGCGAAGATCGGCCTGGCCAGGTTGTGCGGGCGCCGCGAGGAGCGGGCCCGGCCACGGGCCCGGGTCGCGATCTTGCGATCCAGGGTCACCGGATAGCCGTCGAAAGCGAGGCGGACCGGTTCCGACGGCACTTCCTGACGGTCGCGCACGGCCTGCTTGAGCACCTCGAGCATGTCGAGGGAGCCCTTGATCTCCCCGGCGCGCAACGAATCCTCGCGCACCGCCTTCACACCCGGATACAGGTCGCCGATGGTCGACAACAGCACACCGGTCTCACCGAGTGAGGGCAGCACCTGGCCGATGTAGTCGAGGAAGGTGGCGTTCGGGCCGATGATCAGCACGCCGCTCTTGGCCAGCTGCTGACGGTAGGTGTAGAGCAGGAACGCCGCCCGATGCAGCGCGACCGCGGTCTTGCCGGTGCCCGGCCCACCCTGCACCACGAGCACGCTCTTGTGCTCGGAGCGGATGATCGCGTCCTGCTCGCTCTGGATCGTCTCGACGATGTCGTTCATGTGCCCGGTGCGGGCGGCGTTGAGCGCCGCCAGCAGCGCGCTCTCGCCACCGACGCCGTCGTCGGTGCCGACCACACCGTCGCGTTGGGCGGCACCGAGATCTAGGTACTCGTCGTTGATTGCGGTCACCGCTCGGTTGCGCGAGCGGATGTGCCTGCGGCGGGTGACGTCCTCGGGGTTGGCGGTGGTGGCCAGGTAGAACGGGCGGGCCATCGGTGCGCGCCAGTCGAGCAGCAGCGGCTCGTAGTCGTTGTCCTCGTCGAGGATGCCGAGCCTGCCGATGTAGCGCGCCTCCTCCTCGGTGCCATCGAGGTCGATCCGGCCGAAGCACAGACCGTGCTCGGCGGCGTCGTATTTGGACAGGTCCTCGCTGTAGAGCTGGGTGAACGACTCGCGTTCGCTGCGCGCCTGCGGTGTGCCACCGGCTTCGAGGAGCACGGTCTTGAGCCGGTTCTGCGCGTAGTCGCGCATGCCGTCGAGCCGGTCGTAGAGCACCGAAACGTACTTCTGCTCATGTTCGATCTCGCGGTCGTGCGCGGCCGGGGAGGCGTCGGCGAGGCGGTCGGGCAAAACAGGACTCCTTTGTCACCGCGTTGAGAACAGAGTTGTCGAGTCTACGTGCCCGCCGGCATGGCCGCCGCGACCGGGAAGACTTCGTCGCCCAGGACCGGTGTGAAGTGTTCGACCACCGGGAAAGGCTCATAGAAGTGGTGCAACAGCGCACGCCAGCGCTGATATTCCGGCGACTCCCGGAATCCCACTGTGTGATCGGTCAGCCGCTCCCAGCGCACCAGCAACAGAAAGCACTCGGGCCGCTCGACACACCGCGACAAAGACAACCCACCGAAACCGGGCATTCCCGCGATGATCGGATACGCCTGCGCGAAGGCCGCTTCGAAAGCGGCGGTGGCACCGGGGCGAACGGGTAACAGCGCGTGTTCGACGATCACGCCGACCAGTCTGTCAGGAGGCGTGGGTGTTGTTCGAGCGTCGATTCTGACCGAGACCGAGCTCACGATGCGCCGACGGCTTGTCGCGATACATCGCCAGGTCGGCGTCGTGCAGCACGGCCTCAGGGGTGCGGTTCTCGTGCGGGCCGAGTTCGGTGATACCCACCGAGGCGCTCACCTCGAGCCGGTGACCGCTGGCGATGATCGGTTCCGACATCGTGCCGCGCAGCCGCTCCACCAGCGCGGGCAGGTCGGCGCGCTGCGGATGACCGGACAGCAGCACCAGGAATTCGTCGCCGCCGAGCCGTCCGACCAGGTCTTCGCTGCGCAACGACTGCTGTAGCCGCTGGGCGACGATCTGCAACACCGTGTCGCCGATGGCGTGCCCGAGCGTGTCGTTGATCGCCTTGAAGCCGTCGAGGTCGATGAACAGCACCGTGGTGACCAGGCTGCCGCCCTCGTCGGCCAGCGCCGAGGACAGCTGCGACAGGATCAGGGACCGATTCGCGAGCCCGGTCAGCGCATCGTGGGTGGCCTGAAATTCGAGCTGGCGCCTGCTCGCCCGGAACTCGGTGATGTCGGCGAACGAGGACACCCCCGACGAATCCGGGCTGTCCGGGTTGAGCAGCCTGCAGTTGCACGACAACCACACCTGGTGGCCGTCGGCGTGCTCGACACCGAAGATGAACTGGGTGATCACCTCACCGGTCGCGAGCGTGTGCGCCATCGGGTGTTTTCCGGGCGGTAGCGGCCGTCCGTCGCTGTCGATCATCGTCATCGGCAGGTCGTCGATGAGGCAGCCGAGGACCGGCCCGACGTCGTCGATGCCGAGTATGTGTATGCCCGCCGGGTTGATCGATTCGATCCGGCCCCGCCGATCGACGACGAGCACGCCCTCCTCCAGTTGGGAGACCACGGTGGTGAAATGTGCTTCCGCCCGCCGCGCCGATGCCTCGGCGGCTCGCTGCGCGGTGAGATCGTGCACCACCACCTGGTAGGCCGGTTCGCCCTGCCACACCGTGAGCACCGACACCGTCTGCACCGGCACCGCGCGCCCGTCCACCCGAACCAGGTCCATATCGGAGGGTGGCGAGGCCGATCCCTCGGCGGTGAGCTGGTTGATCCGGTCGAGCATGGCGGCCACGGAAGCGGGATGAACGAAGGTGGTGATCGACAAACCGAGTAGTTCTTCGGCCGAGCGGGCTCCGAGTAGGCGCACCATGGCCGGATTGACGTAGACGACGGTTCCGGATTCGTGCACACAGATGGCGTCGGGGGTGTGTTCGACCAGCGACCGATAGCGCTGCGCGAGTTGTTCGGCGCTCGCCGCGTCGGTCTTTCGTTCTCCCACTGCGAAACCCCCGATCTCGGCCTGCGTCGGCGGACGGCGTATCGGACTAGTCTGGTGATCCTTCATGAGATCCGCGAGGAGCGATGTGATACCGGACCTGCTCACGGGCGGCATGGCCCACCGCCTCGATTCTATGTCGATAGCCGGCATCGGTGTCGTCTCCGGTTACGGGTGGGGCCGCGAATTCCTGTGGCAGGGATTGCTGGGGGGCAAACCGGCGGCCCGTTTGTACCCCGGTTACGGGCCGGGACGCGATGAACACGCCTGGGTCGGCCGGATTCCCGACGGCGGTGACCCGGCCTACGGAACCGGTCTGTTCGGGCGTGCCGTGCATGCCGCGGCCACCGAGGCGATCGCCGACGCGCAGGCCCGTGGGTGGCGCCGCGAAGGCCGCACCGTCGGCCTCGTCCACGCGTTCACCCTGGGCGATGTCGCCGACTGGCGCGATTTCTACCTTCGTGACGACGGCCACCGGCGCTCGCGTGACTATCTGCGGATGCTGCCCTCGACAGCCATCTCGGTGGTGATGCAGGAGTTCGGTTTTCATGGGCCCGCGATGAACGTGTCGGCGGCCTGCAGTTCGGGAAATGTCGCCCTGCTGACGGCGAAGATGTGGCGTGATGCGGGTCTGGTCGACGATGTTCTGTGCGTGACGACCGACCTCTCGGCCACCTCGGAAATGCTCGAACATTTCGTCGGTCTCGGTGCCGCGATCGCCGGTGCCGACCCGTTCACCGCCTGCAGGCCCTTTCAGGAGGGCACGCTCGGTTTCACCATCGCCGAGGCGTCGGTGGCGCTGCTGCTCACCGACGCGGTCGAGCTGCCCTATGCCCGGGTACTCGGCGGCGCGATGACCAACGACGCCTTCCATGTCGTCTCGGTCGATCCCACCCACGCCCAGATCATCGCCTGCGTCCAGCGCGCGCTGGCGAACGCCGGGATCGATGCCGCCGACGTGGCGTACTACAACGCGCACGGCACCGGGACCCGGCAATGCGATGCCGCCGAACGCGACGTCATGACCACTGTCTTCGATGACCGTCCGGCCATCGCCGCGCTCAAACCGCTCACCGGGCACTGTCAGGGCGCGTGCGCGGCGATCGAAGTCGCCGCGATCGCACTGTCCTACGAGCGTGGCATCGCCGCATCGGCGCCGATCGTGGCGCCCGCGCACCCGCGACTGCTCGACGGCCCGACCCCGATGCTCGACGGCCCGACTCTCAAACTGTCGATGGGTATGGGCGGCAACAACGCGGCCGTGATCCTGGCCCAGGTCTGACCCTGTCTTCGGATGGGTGGCGACAACGCCGCCGGTTCAGACTCAGTCCTCGCCGGTCTCGGGTCCGCCTGCGAGGGCGAACCCGCCGGTCGTCGGCGCGTCCTGGGGGAGTGGCACCGACCAGCGCAGCTGCGTGCCCGACATCGCCGGGTGGTTGCCGTCGGCGTCGGGGCGCTCGGCCGGACCGACCTCGAAGTGCCCGCCCGCCTCCTGCGCGCGTTGCTCGAGATTGCGCAGCCCGCTGCGGATGACGTGGTTCGGAATGCCCCAGCCGTTGTCGGACACCGTGATCACCAGATCGTCGGCCACCTCGATCACGATGGCGACGGTGTCGGCGCCGGAATGGCGCACCGCGTTGCTCACCGCCTCGCGCACCACCGCCTCGGCGTGGTCGGCCAGCTGCGGATCGAGTACCGACAGCGGGCCCGACACCTGGATCGTCGCGCGCAGGGCGATGTCGGCGGTCTGGCGCCGGATCGCGACCTCGAGGCGCTGCTGCAGCCCCTCGCTGTGGCCCGAGCCGCTGGCGTGGAGATCGAAGATGGAGGTGCGGATCTCCTGCACCACTTCTTGCAGATCCATGATCACCGTCGAAAGCCGTTGCCGCACTTCGGGAACCACGGCTTTGGGCAGGGTGGCCTGTACCGTGAGGCCGATCGCGAACAGGCGCTGGATCACATGATCGTGCAGGTCGCGCGCGATCCGATCGCGGTCGGCGACGAGGTCGAGTTCGCGCATCCGCTGCTGCGCGCCGGCCAGTCGCACCGCCAGCGCGGCCTGATCGCAGAACGCGGCCGTGAGCTCGAGCATCTCGTCGGAATATGGTGCGAAACCCGGCGGCCGGAAGGCTACCAGGACGCCCAGGGTGGCATCGGGGGTGCACAGCGGCAGCACGAGCGCCGGTCCGGCACCGGGCAATTCGGCCACGGGAAACTCGACGCCCAGGTTCACCTGCGATACGTCATCGAAGCGCAGGGGTGTGCGTCTGCTGAACGCGTCACCCACCACCGTCCCCGCGATCGGGATGGTCTGCCAGTCCTGCCCCGCGTCCGGGCCGGTCCAGTGGGTAACCACCAATTCGGCGATCTCGCCCGGCGATTCGTCGGGGACAGGCACCGCGGCGAGGAAGGCCTGATGCGATCCGGTCAGCCCGCGCGCGCGGTCGACCACATGGCCGAGCACCCGGTCGGATTCGGTACCGGCCAGGAATTCCGTCGCGATATCGCGGGTGGCCTCGATCCAGGCCTGCCTGGTGCGTGCCTGCTCGTAGAGCCGCGCGTTGTCGACCGCTATGCCCGCCGCGGCGGCCAGGGCCCCCACCAGGATCTCGTCTTCGTCGGTGAACGGCTGTCCGTCGGATTTCTCGGTCAGGTACAGACTGCAGAATGCCTTGTCCCGAATGCGTACCGGCACACCGAGGAACGTGCGCATGGGTGGATGGCCCACCGGAAAACCCACCGATGTCGGGTGTTCGGTGAGATCGTCGAGTCGCAGTGGAGTCGTCTGCGCGAACACCGCGCCCAGTACGCCGTGCCCCACCGGTTGTGACTCGATCTGTTCTCTGATGTGGTCCGGGATGCCCTCGTCGATGAGCTGCGCGACCTGCTGATCGTGGCCGAGCACCGCGAGCGCGCCGTAGCGGGCGTCGACCAGGTTCATCGCGGTCCGCACGATGGTGCGCAGGGTTTCGTCCAGGTCGAGACCCGCTGTGACGGTGAGCATGGCCTCGACGAGGCCGTCCATCCGGTCGCGCGAGCCGATCATCACTTCGACCCGATCGGCGACCTCGCCGAGCAGGCTGCGCAACATCTGCCGCGACACCGTCTGGTCAGCCGAATAGCGGCCGCCTCGACCGTCATTCGCCATCGCAGTATCCCGTCTTCGCAGCTCCTCGAGTGAGTCGCAACAAAGTCTAGTCCGCAATGAGGGGACTTTCGGCCCTTCACTCGCACCGGCGGTAGTGGTGGCATTGGGCACCGGGAATTGGGATCGAGAAGTGGGGCACATGATGAATTCGTTGTCGAGCACCCAGCACTGGACGACCGCCGCGGACCCGGAGCTGGCCGTGACCACGCGTGGCGAAGTACCGGCCCAGGACGTCACCCGTGCCGTCCGGGCCATCACCCGCGTCATGCGCAGGCATCACCTCGACAGCCCGGCCAGGGTGCGCGTCACCGCGCCGCAGGGCTACGACGAGCCGACCCTTGTGCAGGCCAATATCCGTACCAACGACACCTTCACCCGGGTCCAGGTCACCGGTCCCGGCGGCTTCGCGGTGACCTTCGCCGCCGAACGGCTCGACCGCCAGCTCGCCCGCCGCGCGGGCAAGGAAGCGCGCGGCGCGTGGCCCGATCCGGCCCGCCGCCCGCTGGCCCAGATCACCGAGACGCGGCCGATCATCCGCCGCAAGGACTGCGCCCTGATGACCGGCACCCCGCTGGAAGCCAGCACCGTCCTGGACGCGATGGACTACGACGCCTACCTGTTCACCGACGCCGACACCGGCGAGGACGCCATCGTCACCTGGGCCGACCCGCACGGTGTCGCGCTGGCCCGGCAGCGGCTCACCGCCGCGGCGGACCAGCCGGCCGAACTGCCGTTGACCGCGAGCGCGATGCCGGTGCGGGTGGTTCAGGACGCGGCTCCCGTCTTCGCCGAGGACGAGGCTTCCGACGCGCTGTGCGCCGCCGGACTGCCCTACCTGTTCTTCACCGACAGCCACACCGGCCGCGGGAACCTGCTCTACCGTCGCTACGACGGGGACCTGACCATCGTCGTCCCGTCCTGAGCTGTCACGGCTCGCGGAGTTTGGTCGCCAGGACAGCGGCCTGGGTGCGGCGTTCGACACCCAGTTTCGCCAGCAGTCGCGAGACATAGTTCTTGACCGTTTTCTCCGCGAGGAACATGCGCGCGGCGATCTGCCGGTTGGTCAGGCCCTCACCGAGCAGTTCGAGTAGCCGGCGTTCCTGGTCGGTGAGCCCGGCCAGTGGCCCTGATGGTTCGGCGCTGCGGCGCAGCCGGGCGCGCAGCGCGTCGGCGGCGCGGGTATCGAGCAGCGAGTGGCCCGCGCCGACCTGTTTGATCGCGTCGGCCAGTTTCATCCCGTCGATGTTCTTCACCACATAGCCGCTGGCACCGGCCAGGATGGCATCGAGCATCGCGTGCTCGTCGGAGAACGAGGTCAGGATGAGGCAGTGCAGGTCGTCGAACTCGGCCAGCAGGTTGCGGCACAGTTCGATGCCGTTGCCGTCGGGTAACCGCACATCGAGGACCGCGACGTCGGGGCGAGCCTCGCGGATGCGCACCATCGCCTCGGCGACGCCGCCCGCCTGACCGATCACAGTGAGTTCTGGATCACCCTCGAGCAGGTCGATCAACCCACGCCGCACGATCTCGTGGTCGTCGACCAGGAACACCTCGAGCACGTCGGCTCCTTCATCATGTCGAACGATCCACCCTTGTGGTCCAACATAATCCGCGCATCTGGGTTGTGGGGCGGGTCGGTGAACGAGGTTCGTCACGTCCCCTGCGCAGCGCGCCCCGTCCGGGGGTCCGTTCGCCCCGCGCACCGAAACTTGTCGGACCCCCCGCCTAGCATTGTCAGCGGGGGATTATGTCCGGTCGGCGGATGACGATGGAGAAGGGATTCACCAGGTGGCGGAACGCCTCACTGTGCGCGGAGCTCGGGAACACAACCTGAAAGGTGTCGACCTGGATTTGCCACGCGACAGCCTGATCGTGTTCACCGGTCTGTCCGGTTCCGGGAAGTCGAGCCTGGCGTTCGACACGATCTTCGCCGAGGGGCAGCGCCGCTACGTCGAATCGCTGTCGGCCTACGCGCGACAGTTCCTCGGGCAGATGGACAAGCCGGATGTCGACTTCATCGAGGGCCTCTCGCCCGCGGTGTCGATCGACCAGAAGTCGACCAACCGCAACCCGCGGTCCACGGTCGGCACCATCACCGAGGTCTACGACTACCTGCGCCTGCTCTACGCCCGCGCGGGCACGCCGCACTGCCCGGTGTGCCACGAGCTGATCGAAAAGCAGAGCCCGCAGCAGATCGTCGACCAGGTGCTCGCCATGGACGACGGCCTCAAGTTCCAGGTCCTCGCGCCGGTGGTACGTACCCGCAAGGGCGAGTTCGTCGATCTGTTCGACCAGCTCAAGACCCAGGGCTACTCGCGCGTGCGGGTCGACGGCGTGGTGTATCCGCTCACCGATCCGCCGAAGCTGAAGAAGCAGGAGAAGCACGACGTCGAGGTGGTCGTCGACCGGCTCTCGGTCAAGGCCGCCTCCAAGCAGCGCCTCACCGACTCGATCGAGACCGCGCTGCGGCTGGCCGACGGCATCGTCGTGCTCGATTTCGTCGACCGCGACGAGCACGCCCACGACCGTGAGCGCCGCTTCTCCGAGCGCCTGGCCTGCCCCAACGGCCACCCGCTCGATATCGAAGACCTCGAGCCCCGCTCGTTCTCCTTCAACTCGCCCTACGGCGCCTGCCCCGACTGCACCGGCCTCGGCATCCGCAAGGAAGTCGACCCGGAACTCGTCGTGCCCGACCCGGATCTGAGCCTGGCCGACGGCGCGATCGCCCCGTGGTCGCGCGGGCAGACCGCCGAGTACTTCAACCGGTTGCTCGCCGGCCTGGCCGAGGCGGTCGGCTTCTCCATGGACACCCCGTGGCGTGACCTGCCGGCGAAGGCGCGCAAGGCGGTACTGGAAGGCAGCTCCGACCAGGTACACGTGGCCTACACCAACCGCTACGGCCGCAAGCGCTCCTATTACGCCGATTTCGAAGGTGTGATGCCGTTCCTGCAGCGGCGCATGGACAACACCGAGTCCGAGCAGATGAAAGAGCACTACGACGGCTACATGCGCGATGTGGCGTGCCCGGTCTGCAACGGCTCCCGGCTGCGCCCGGAGATCCTGGCTGTCACCCTGGCCGCGGACGGCACCGACAAGTCGATCGCCGAGGTCAGCGAGCTGTCCATCGGCGATTGCGCGCACTTCCTGAACTCGCTCACGCTGGGGGAGCGCGAGACTGCGATTGCCGGTCAGGTGCTCAAGGAGATCCAGGCCAGGCTCGGCTTCCTGCTCGACGTCGGCCTCGAATATCTGACGCTCTCGCGCGCCGCCGCGACCCTGTCCGGCGGTGAGGCCCAGCGCATCCGGCTGGCCACCCAGATCGGATCGGGCCTGGTCGGTGTCCTCTACGTCCTCGACGAGCCGTCGATCGGCCTGCACCAGCGCGATAACCGCAGGCTCATCGAGACGCTGCTGCGCTTGAAGAAACTGGGCAACACCCTGATCGTCGTCGAACACGACGAGGACACCATCCGAGCTTCGGACTGGGTGGTCGACATCGGTCCGCTGGCCGGCGAACACGGTGGCCGGGTGGTGCACAGCGGCCCGTATGCCGAACTCCTGGAAGTGCCCGAATCCCTCACCGGCGCTTACCTTTCGGGCCGCGAGCAGATCGAGCTGCCGCTGGTGCGCCGCGCGATCGACAAGAAGCGCAGGCTCACCGTCGTCGGCGCCACCGAACACAACCTGCGCAACGTCGACGTGGCGTTCCCGCTGGGTGTGCTCACCGCGGTCACCGGTGTCTCGGGTTCGGGTAAGTCGACCCTGGTCAACGACATCCTGGCCACCGTCCTGGCCAACAAGCTCAACGGCGCCCGCCAGGTGCCGGGCAGGCACACCAGGATCAACGGTCTCGACAACCTCGACAAGCTGGTGCAGGTCGACCAGTCGCCGATCGGTCGCACTCCCCGCTCGAATCCGGCCACCTACACCGGCGTCTTCGACAAGATCCGCACCTTGTTCGCCTCCACCACCGAGGCGAAGGTGCGCGGCTACCAACCCGGCCGGTTCTCGTTCAATGTCAAAGGCGGCCGCTGCGAAGCGTGCTCGGGCGACGGCACGCTCAAGATCGAGATGAACTTCCTGCCGGACGTCTACGTCCCCTGCGAGGTCTGCCATGGCGCCCGCTACAACCGGGAAACCCTCGAGGTGCACTACAAGGGCAAGACCATCGCCGAAGTGCTCGATATGCCGATCGACGAGGCCGCCGATTTCTTCGAGGCGATCACCTCGATCCACCGCTACCTCAAGACACTGGTCGAGGTCGGCTTGGGTTACGTGCGGCTCGGCCAGAGTGCGCCGACCCTGTCCGGCGGCGAGGCCCAGCGGGTGAAACTTGCCGCTGAACTACAGAAACGATCCGCCGGGCGGACGGTCTACATCCTGGACGAACCGACCACCGGTCTGCACTTCGAGGACATCCGCAAACTGCTCAAGGTGATCAACGGGCTGGTCGACAAGGGCAACACGGTGATCGTCATCGAGCACAACCTCGATGTCATCAAGACCTCCGACTGGGTCATCGACATGGGCCCCGAGGGCGGTTCCGGCGGCGGCACCGTGGTCGCTACCGGCACGCCGGAAGACATCGCCGCGGCGTCCGAGAGCTACACCGGGCAGTTCCTCAAAGAAGTCCTGGCAGCGCCCGCGCCGAAGAAGCCCGCACCGAAGAAGGCCGCCGCGAAGAAGGCAGCCGAGAAAACCGCACCCGCGGCGAAGAAGGCACCGGCGGAGACGACCGCGGCCAAGCGGTTGGCGCGAAAGGCGGCCGCGCTGCGCTGAGCCGGGCTACCTTCCTTTCGAGACATCCCGGCAGGGACTTTCGGAAACCGCCACAAAGTGAAACAGCCGTAGGTAACATTCGCCTCACCGTCCCCGGAATACCGGGAAGTAGCGGTTTGTCGACGGCTCGATCGTCGTGTAGCTCGAAAGGAACGTCCTCATGGATGAAGCCACCACGGCGCTCATCGCCCAGATTCTCGGTTTCCTCGCAGGCGGGTCATCGCTGGCTTACGAGCCCACCAAGCCGACTGTCTGACCTGGATTCGAAAGGAACGCCTGTAATGGATACCGGAAGCGCGGCCATGATGGCCGCAATCGCGAATATGATCACCTCCGGCTCGGCCGTGTCGGTCACCCCCGGCGGTCCTACTCCGACTCCGACCCCGACCCCCGTGGTCTGAGTCGCGACTCCGTTCGCAGCACAGAAAAGATCCGCCGATGCATCGCGTCGGCGGATCTTTTCGTTGACACCGAACTCAGTGCACCGGACCGGTGTACTTCTCGCCCGGACCCATCCCCGGCGCGTCCGGCACCGAGGACGCCTCGCGGAACGCGCGCTGCAGCGCCTGCAAGCCCTCGCGGATCGGACCCGCGTGCGGGCCGAGGTACTCCACCGACGCCGTGACCAGCCCGGCCAGCGCGGTGATCACCCGGCGCGCCTCGTCGAGATCGACGCCAGCGCCCGAATGGGGGTTCTCCCCGGCCAGGCCCAGCTTCTCCGCGGCCGAGCTCATCAGCATCACGGCGGCCCGGCTGATCACCTCGACGGCGGGGATGTCGGCCAGGTCGCGCACAGGGGGATCGAGCTCGTCAGTCATGCTGATCAGGCTATAGCGGGCCCGATTCCGGATGCTCGCGCCCGGCTGATTCGGTGATAGCCCAACGCCATGCTAGACTTTCCGCTGACGACCGCCCCTGGATGTGTCATGCATCCGTGGGGCAGATAAGTGGAGCCCGACTCCCACCGTTACCGGCGAGCAATCGTTCGGATATACGGTCCCGGTCACCCGCTCATTGTGGTGGGTTTCCCGTGTGCCTGGCACGCGGGGGTCGACAACCGAGCTCGTGAGGGCATCGGCTGTGGGCGATCGGTCGACATCGGGCCCCGTCGCGGAGAAATACCGCAACGGGGCTTTCGTGTTGAAACAGGGGTTGCAGTTATTGCGTGCGGTCGTTAAGACGACACCGCTTGACCTAGGAGGCCCCATCAGCACTGAGACCCGCATCAACGATCGCATCCGTGTTCCCGAGGTTCGTCTCATCGGACCCGGCGGCGAACAGGTTGGGATCGTGCGTGTTGAAGATGCACTACGCGTCGCGCTCGAAGCCGACCTCGACCTCGTCGAGGTAGCACCCGATGCCCGTCCGCCGGTCTGCAAGATCATGGACTACGGCAAGTTCAAGTACGAGACCGCGCAGAAGGCGCGTGAGTCCCGTAAGAACCAGGTCCAGACCGTGATCAAGGAGCAGAAGCTCCGTCCGAAGATCGACGACCACGACTACGAGACCAAGAAGCGCAACGTTGTTCGCTTCCTCGAAGCCGGGTCCAAGGTCAAGGTCACGATCATGTTCCGCGGTCGTGAGCAGTCGCGTCCCGAACTCGGCTTCCGGTTGCTCCAGCGTCTGGGCTCCGACGTGGCCGATCTCGGATTCGTCGAGACCTCGGCCAAGCAGGACGGCCGCAACATGACCATGGTCCTCGCTCCCCACAAGGGTGCGAAGACGCGGGTGAAGGCCCAGCAGGACTCCTCGGCACCGGCGGCGACACGTGCGCCGCTGCCGACCGGTCCCGCCGGTGCCGAACCGGCCGCACCGGTCGAGCAGGCAGCACCGGTCGAGCAGGCCGCGCCTGCCGAGCAGGCTGCGCCGGCCGACCCGCAGTAAACGATTTCAACGACTAGATAGAGGAATCCATGCCGAAGAACAAGACCCACAGCGGCGCCAAGAAGCGATTCAAGGTGACCGGCCGGGGCAAGCTGCTTCGCGAGCAGGCGAACCGTCGCCACCTCCTGGAGCACAAGTCCTCTCGCCGGACTCGTCGTCTGGAAGGCACGGAGTCCGTCGCTTCCGTCGACGTCCCCCGCGTGAAGCGGCTGCTCGGTCTCGCCTGACCTTTCCGGTCAGCTCGACCGTCGCAACCCGACGATTCCGCGGCCGGGATAACCGGACGCCGACAACTACCGAATTCGGGCGCCGCCGCGCCCCTAGATGATCAAGGACTACCAAAGTGGCACGCGTCAAAAGGGCCGTCAACGCTCAGAAGAAGCGCCGTTCCATCCTCGAGGCCTCCAAGGGCTACCGGGGCCAGCGTTCGCGCCTGTACCGCAAGGCCAAGGAACAGCAGCTCCACTCGCTGACCTACGCCTACCGTGACCGCAAGGCGCGCAAGGGTGACTTCCGCAAGCTGTGGATTGCTCGTATCAACGCCGCCGCGCGTCTGAACGACATCACCTACAACCGCTTCATCCAGGGCCTCAAGGCCGCTGGTGTCGAGGTGGACCGCAAGATCCTCGCCGAGCTCGCTGTTTCCGACGCCGAGGCCTTCGCCGGCCTGGTGGCTGTCGCCAAGGCCGCACTGCCGGCCGACGTCAACGCCCCGGCCACCGCTGCCTGAGCTTGACAACACACAGTGATCTGTCGGAACGACCCGTGGACGCGCTCTCCGAGCGCAATCCGCGGGTCGTTTCCGCTGTCAAGCTCCAGCGCGCGGCCCAGCGCCGCAAGTCCGGCCTGTTCCTCGCCGAGGGCACCAACGCCGTGTCCGCCGCGCTGGAGACCGGCCGGGTCCGGGAGATCTTCTACTCGCTCGCGGCCGCCGGTCGGGATAACGCGCTGATCGCCGGTGCCACCGCCGACGGCATCCGCACCACGCTGGTCAGCGACCGCGCCGCCGAACATCTCGGCGAAACCGTCACCGCGCCCGGCCTTGTCGCTGTCTGCGAACTCATCGACGTGCCGCTCGGCGAGATCCTCGACCGCGGTCCGCGCATGCTCGCCGTTCCCGTCGAGATCGCCGAACCCGGCAACGCGGGCACTCTGATCCGGGTCGCCGATGCCGTCGGCGCCGATGGTGTGGTGCTGGCGGGGGAGACCGTCGACCCACACAACGGCAAATGCGTGCGCGCCAGCGCGGGCAGCCTGTTCCATGTCCCGGTAGCCCGCAGCCGCGATATCACCGCGACTCTCGACGCGATCTCCGCCGCGGGCGTGACGATCCTCGCGACCGCCGCCAACGGCGAAGTTGACCTCGACGCCGCCGATGACATCCTGCGCGGACCGGTCGCCTGGCTCTTCGGCAACGAGGCCCACGGCCTCGACCCCGCCGTCGCCGCCCGCGCCGACCACCGCATCCGCATCCCCATCCACGGCCGCGCCGAAAGCCTGAATCTGGCTGCGGCAGCGGCGATCTGCCTCTACGCCAGCGCGCGCGTCCAGCACGCGAAGTAGTTCTTACGACGGCGCGCTACGGCCACGCAGACGTTCGATCTGGGTGTGGCTGAGCTGCTCGGCCTTGCGCATGTGCTCGGTGATCACCGTGAGCTCGTCCGTCGTATGGGTGTCGAGTAGCGCCTCCCAACCTTCGCCGAGGTCATCCCACACGGCGGTGACGCGGGCGACGCGATCAGGTACGGGGGAGACCAGGACCCGACGACGATCCTCGGCGTCGGGTTCGCGCACCACATAGCCGTCGCGTTCGAGCCGGTCGACCAAGCGGGTGGCCGAGCCGGTGGTGAGTCCGGTCATGTCGGCGATCTGCTTGACGGTGAGTGGCTGCGGCTCGGCGGTGAGCAGGCTCAGGCATTGCAGATCGGTGGGGTGCAAGCCCAGATGGTCGGCGACAGCCTGGTTGAACAGAACATACGAGGCCATGTACTGCCGCGAGACGCGCGACAACTCCGCGTAGCGGGCACGTCGACTCCGCTCTGTCATCCGGATCGCACTCCTAATCAGCTGCGCGGCGCAGTTAAAACGGTTAGATTGCTGCGTGGCGCAGTTAATGCGCCGCACAGTAAAATCATACCGGAGGAGACATCATGCTCACCATCGCAGTCACCGGCGCCACCGGCGCGCAGGGCGGCGCCACCGCTCGTGCCCTGCTCGCCATGGGTCATCGCGTCCGCGCGCTCACCCGATCTCCCCAAAGCCCGGCCGCTGTCGCGCTCGGCGATCTCGGTGCCGAGGTCCGTTATGCGGACTTCGGCGACCGCGATTCTCTCGATGCCGCCCTGGCGGGCGCTGATTCCCTGTTCGCCGTGACCACGCCCTTCGGCACCGACACGACCGTCGAGACCCGCCATGGCATCACCTTGGTCGACGCCGCTGTCGCCGCGCACATCGGCCACATCGTTTTCACCTCCGCGGCGCACGCCGACCGCGCCACCGGAATCCCGCACTACGACAGCAAATTCGCGATCGAAGAGCACCTACGTGCGAGCGGTGTCCCGTGGACCGTCATCGCACCCGCCGCCTTCATGGACAACTACGCCACCGGCTGGACCCTCGACGCCCTCCGGGACGGCACCTTCGCCTGGCCGATGCCCGCCGACCAGCCGCTCACCCTCATCTGCGCCGAGGACATCGGTGCCTTCGCCGCGCTCACCTTCGATCGCCGTGCCGAATTCGCGAACCGCCGCATCGACCTGGCCGCCGACGAACTCACCCCGGCCCGACTTGCTGCCACACTGGCCGTCGCCATCGATCGACCGATCGCGCACCACGAAGTCCCGCTGTTCGTCGTCCGCCGCCACTCCGAAGATCTGGCCGCCATGTTCGAATACTTCGGCACCGTCGGACTCGATGTCGACGTCACCGGCCTGCGCCGTGACTACCCGGACGTCGCCTGGCACTCGTTCGCCGACTGGGCCCGCGGGCAGAACTGGCCCGCCCTGCTCGCGCGCTGAACGGTTTCAGCACTCGGGCGTGGTGGCGCTGTGCAGGTCGTTGAGAATTTCGGTGGCCCAGGGGAGTGGGATCGCGTCGCTGCCCGCGACTTGCATCGCGGTCATGATCGTCAGCAGCATCCCGGTGGCGACGAAGCGGCGTGATTGCAGGGTGTCGGCGCCGGTGAGTTCGCCGATCAGGCGATACATCCGCCCGAAGCGTTCCCGCATGTGGTCGCCGATCGCCGGATCCGCACTGGCGGCGGCGCCGTGCAGCAGGACGAGGGGGAGTTCGCGTTCGGCCAGGAAGACGTCGAAGCCGTGGCCGAGGGAGCGCAATGCCTCCGCGGTGTCGGCATCGGGGGCGATCTCGGCGTCGCGGAACACCTGCTCGATGCGGGTGCACACCTCGAGCAGGCAGGCGATGAACAGCTGCTGCTTGGTTCCGAACAGGCGGATCACGTAGGGCTGCGACACGCCGGCCAGCCTGGCGATCTCATCGGTTTTCGTTGCGGCATAACCCGTTTCGGCAAACGCTTGGATCGCGGCTTCGAGCACCTGGGCGCTGCGCTCGGTCGCCGTCATCCGGGTTCTCGTCATGGGCGCCACTGCCTCCTCGTTCGTTTGCCTCTTGACATGTTATCAGCCGATGCATAACCATGGACAGGGAAGTTATCAGTCAATAACAACTAAGGGCTTGGCATGACGCAGACACTCGAATCCGGCGACGCGCGAGCCGCCGTTGCGCCCGCGAACCCCGGGGTGAAGAACAAGCCGCTCGGCGCGGTCATCGCCGCCGTCGGCATTCCGATGTTCATGGTCACGTTGGACAACCTCGTCGTGACGAACGCGCTGCCGGTGATCAAAACCGAACTGGGAGCGTCGCTTTCGGACCTGCAGTGGTTCATCAACGCCTACACGCTGTCCTTCGCCGCGCTGCTGCTGTCGGCGTCGGCCCTGGGTGACCGGATCGGCCGTCGCCGCGTGTTCCTGGCCGGTATCGGGATCTTCGTCGTTGCCTCGGCGGCGTGCGCGCTGGCCACCGAGCCGTGGATGCTCATCGCCGCCCGCGCGGTGCAGGGCGTCGGTGGCGCGGCCGTCATGCCGCTGTCACTCACTCTGCTCGCCGCCGCGGTGCCCGCGAAGATGCGCAGCGCCGCGATCGGCATCTGGGGTGGCATCGCGGGCCTTGGTGTCGCGGTCGGGCCGGTCGTCGGCGGTGCGGTGGTCGACGGCCTGAACTGGCAGTGGATCTTCTGGCTCAATGTCCCCATCGGTCTGCTGGCGCTGCCCTTCGCCGCCCGCATGCTCGCTGAATCACGGGGCGCGGCGAGGAAACTCGACTATCTGGGCGTGCTGCTCTCCGCCGGTGGCGTGCTAGCGCTGGTGTGGGGCGTCATCCACGGTGTCGAAGACGGCTGGACCGCACCGCAGGTCCTCACCGCCCTGATCGGCGGCACCGCGCTGCTCGTGGCGTTCGTGGCCTGGGAAACCTACGCCACCGACCCGATGCTCCCGCTGCGCATGTTCAGATCCCGCGGCCTGAGCCTCAGTTTCATCGTGTCCTTCGGCTTCTCGTCCGGCGTCTTCGGCTCGATCTTCCTGCTCGCCCAGTTCTTCCAGGTGGTGCAGGGTTACTCGCCGCTGGAATCGGGGATCCGTACGATGCCGTGGACGATGGTCCCGATGGTCGTCGCACCACTGGCCGGCCTGATCGTCGACCGCGTCGGCGCCCGCACCCTCATCGCGATCGGTCAGCTCTGCCTGGCTGTCTCCCTCGCGTGGATGGCGATGATCACCACCGCCGACGTCCCCTATCTCGCCTTCGTCGCCCCCTTCGTCCTCGGCGGCATCGGCATGGGCCTCACCTTCGCCCCCTCCTCCACTATCGTCATGGCCAGCGCATCGCCCGCTGACCAGGGCATGGCCTCAGGAATCAGCAGTACCGTCCGTGAAGTCGGCGTAGCCATGGGCATCGCCGTCCTTGCCTCGGTCTTCGCCTCCTACGGCTCCTATACCGACCCCCAGTCCTACGTGGACGGCTTGGTCCCGGCGGTCTGGGTCGGTGCGGCCCTGGTCGCCTGCGCCGCGGTGGTAGCGGCCTTCCTTCCCCGGCGCACTCACCCCGCGGAATAGCCGCTGATCGCAGACGGATCCCGGAGCAGGTGGTTGTCGCCGAACGGCACGACAACCACCTGCTCGGCATCGTCGTAGATGATGTCCCCCGGCGCAGCGGAGTCCAACCGCTCCCACCCGACTCCGTGCGCATCGAGAATCGCGAGATATCCCTCGACCCGCTCGATCATCGACACCGCACTCGCCTTGAACCACGAGGCCGCGCCCGGATACAGCTCACGGTCGTACACGCGCGGATCCACCTGGCTCGGATTCGTCAGATTCTCGCTGAACCAGTCGTTTCCGCCACGGCGAAACCGCACCTCCCGGGCACTCAAATGCCCTGCGGCCCATAACCCGTTCACCAGGCCGAACACACCCGGATACCGACCGTGTCGATGGGGTCGCGCAGCCTGGAATCGAACGTAGGACGGTTCGCCGGCCGATAGGAACCGCCGGTCGCTGAGCCCTGTCATCCGACACTGTCCGGGTGCTGCCCCTGCTCCGGAGCCGCCTGCTGCTCGGGCCGGTGCGCGCACAACCCCGCCGCACGGGGGAAAGGCCGCCGCTCCACCGACCGAATCCCGAAGCCACACAACGCAAGACCGCTCCCCGGAGCGGTGAGTCGAGCACGTCGCCCCTGCGGAGACGTCGGATCGCCTGTCTGTTCAGCCATCGAGTCGTCCTGTTCTCGAGTCGAACACGCTGGTGTGTTTGATCATTTGGACGCGCCCCGACCCCATTCGGTTCCCTCGATCTCCGATCGATTTCCGATTGCCCTGGGAAACCGGCGATTTCGGGCGCGGCACCCGGCACCACGCTCTACCCGGTGTTGCGCGGTACGGTGCAGTCCGTGGGATCGATGGGGGAATGCGACGCACCTGGCTGGCCAGAGACGTCCCCGTGAGCCGCGAGGTAGCCAGGTCACGAAGCTGAGCCGGTTGATCATTGGCTTGACCAGATCGCGGTATTGTTGACCACGGCAGTCCGCACGAATGGAGCGAGGCGCATGACCCTTCCCTCGATGCATCCTCGGCCAGGCAACCTCCGTGAGGTGGCCGAGGAGATCGAGCGCGCGACCGGTCTGCGTGTCGAGATTCTGGGAGGGGCGCTCGTGATGTCACCGACCCCGCGTGGAAAACACGCGGGTTCCATCCGCCGCCTGCGTCAGCAGTTGGAGGCATCGATGCCGGATGGGCTGGCCGCGTATGAGGTCACCTCGATCGCGATGCCCGATGATGACGACGATTACTGCACTCCCGACCTGGTCATCCTCCCTGATACCTGGGACACCGACGATGACTGGCTCGCCGACCCACTCGATGTCGAACTCGCCGTCGAGGTGATCTCGAAATCGGAGCGGGCGGCCCAGATCAACGGCAAGAACGGCTGGTACGCCGCGGCGGGCGTGCGCGCCCTCCTCGTCATCGACCCTCGCGTCGGCCGCTGGGCATTGTTCGCCGGTCCCGCCGCAGGCGGCTACGCCGAGTTGATCGAAGGCGCGTATGGCGACTCGATCGTGCTCCTCTCCCCGCTGACGATCTCCCTGGATACTGCCTGCCTTCCCCGGTACGACGAGCAATAAGGCCATCAGCGTCGGGTCCCGGTGAATTGGCATCGAGACCGCTGACGTATCGCGCTGACCTGGATCAAGTCCATATCGCGACCCTCTTGACCAGCAGTGATCGCCCCGCGAGTAATCCGGATGAATCGCGCGAACCCCATCCCATAGGATTTACGCAGCACCGATGCGGGATGGCAATGACGCGCCCGCGAACCGATCCCCAGGGGAGAGTCGAGAAGATCGTGGCCGACGACAACAGTGGAGTCGAGCAAAACGCCTCTTTGACCGAGGAGGCGCTCGCGGCAGCGGCGGCGGAAGCCGAGAAGGCCTTCTCCGCGGCGGCTGATCTGGATGCGCTGGCGGTCGCCAAGACCGACTACATCGGCGGCAAGTCGCCGATCGCACTCGCGCAGCGTGGGCTGGGCAGTGTGCCCAAGGAAGAGAAGGCCGAGGCAGGTAAGCGGGTCAATGTCGCGCGCAAGCGGGTCTCCGATGCGTTCGAGGCACGCCGTGCCGCACTCCTGGAGGAGCGCGACCAGGCTGTGCTCATCTCCGAGAAGATCGACGTCACGCTGCCCGCCCGTCGTCGGCCTGTCGGCGCCCGGCACCCGATCACCGTCATCTCCGAGCAGATCGCCGACTTCTTCGTCGGCATGGGCTGGGAGGTCGTCGATGGTCCCGAGGTGGAGACCGAGCACTTCAACTTCGACGCGCTGAACTTCCTGCCCGATCATCCGGCGCGCACCATGCAGGACACCTTCCACATCGCCCCGGAGGGTTCGCGTCAGGTGCTGCGCACGCACACTTCCCCGGTGCAGGTGCGGTCCATGTTGACCCGTGACGTGCCGATGTATATCGCGTGCCCCGGCCGCACCTTCCGCACCGACGAGCTCGACGCGACCCACACCCCGGTCTTCTCCCAGGTGGAGGGTCTGGCGATCGACAAGGGTCTCACCATGGCCCACCTGCGCGGCACCCTGGACGCCTTCGCGCGCGCCATGTTCGGTCCCGAGACCCGCACGCGCATGCGCCCCAACTACTTCCCCTTCACCGAGCCATCGGCCGAGGTCGACGTGTGGTTCCCGAACAAGAAGGGCGGCGCGGGCTGGATCGAGTGGGGCGGCTGCGGCATGGTCAACCCGAAGGTCCTCATCGCCAGCGGCATCGACCCCGAGGTGTATTCCGGGTTCGCGTTCGGCATGGGCATGGAGCGCACTCTGCAGTTCCAGACCACCATCCCCGACATGCGCGACATCGTCGAGGGTGACGTGCGGTTCACCCTGCCCTTCGGTATCCGGTCTTAGAGAGAGAGCGAAACGTCAAGTGCGAGTAGCACAGTCCTGGCTGACCGAGATCCTGCAGCGCACCACCCCCGAGTGGTCGGTGTCGGCGGAAGAGCTCGACGCGGGCTTCGTCCGGGTGGGTCTGGAAGTCGAAGAGGTCGACAAGCTCGAGCCGATCGGTGGTGAGATCGACAAGCCCCTGGTCGTCGGGCGCGTCGCCGAGATCACCGAGCTCACCGAGTTCAAGAAGCCGATCCGCTTCTGCAAGGTCGACGTCGGTAACCCCGAGTTGCAGGAAATCGTCTGTGGCGCACGCAATTTCGCCGTCGGCGACCTCGTCGTGGTCGTGCTGCCCGGTGGTGAGCTGCCCGGCGGGTTCAAGATCTCCTCGCGCAAGACCTACGGCCACACCTCCAACGGCATGATCTGCTCGGTCGCCGAACTCGGCATCGGCAAGGATCACGACGGCATCCTGGTGCTCGAGCCCGGTTCCGCCCAGCCGGGCGACGACGCGAACGTGCTGCTCGGCACCGATGACACCATCATCGAACTCAACATCACCCCCGATCGCGGCTACTGCTTCTCGGTGCGCGGCCTGTCCCGCGAACTGGCCTGCGGCTTCGACCTCGAATACGCCGACCCCGCCGTGCGCACGCTGCCCGAGGCCGACGCGCTCGCCTGGCAAGTCCGCCTGGAAGACGACTCGGACTGCACGCGCTTCGGCGCGCGCCGCGTCACCGGGATGAACCCGAACGCGGTGAGCCCGCTGTGGTTGCAGCGCAGGCTGATGCTGTCGGGCATGCGCCCGATCTCCCCGGCTGTCGACGTCACCAACTACGTGATGCTCGAACTCGGCCAGCCGCTGCACGCCTTCGACGCGGCAAAACTGCACGGCGGCTTGGTCGTTCGCTCGGCGCACAAGGGTGAGACCCTGCGCACCCTCGACGACACCGAGCGCACCCTCGACGCCGAGGACGTGGTGATCGCCGATGATTCCGGCGTGATCTCCCTCGCCGGTGTCATGGGTGGCGCGAGCACCGAGGTCGCCGCCGGGACGACCGATGTGGTCCTGGAAGCCGCGGTCTGGAATCCGCTGCGGGTGTACCGGACCTCGCGCCGCCACAAGCTTTCCTCGGAGGCGGGCAAGCGCTACGAACGTGTCGTCGATCCCGAGATCAATATCGCCGCGCTCGACCGCGCCGCGACCCTGCTCGCCGACATCACCGGCGGCACCATCGAATCCGCGCTCACCGACATCCGGGTGCCCCTGGCGGCGGTCGCGCCGATCGCGATGGATATCGACCTGCCCGACCGCATCGCCGGCGTCACCTACCCGGCGGGCACCTCCGTGCGCAGGCTCGCCCAGATCGGCGCGGGCGTCGAAATCGAGGTCAACGACGCGGGCAAGACCCAGCTGCTGGTGACCCCGCCGAGCTGGCGCCCCGACCTGTCTCAGCCCGCTGACCTGGTCGAAGAGGTCCTGCGGCTGGAAGGCCTCGAGCAGATCCCGTCCATCCTGCCGACCGCGCCGGGTGGCCGGGGCTTGACCGTGCAGCAGCAGCGTCGCCGCGCGGTGAGCAGGGCACTGGCCTTCGCCGGTGCCGTCGAGGTGCCGCCGCCTGCCTTCCTGCCCGGCGGTGTGTTCGAGGTGTGGGGTCTGGACGCCGACGACCCGCGCCGCAACACCACCCGCGTGCTGAACCCCCTCGACAGCGACCGCCCCGAGCTGGCGACCACGTTGCTGCCGGGTCTGCTGGAAGTGGCCGCCCGCAACATCTCTCGTGGTGCGCGCGACCTGACCATCTACGGCATCGCCCAGGTGGTGCGGCCCGGCGCGCAGACCCACGCGGTCGAGGCACTGCCGGTGGATCGTCGTCCCACCGACGAGCAGATCGCCGAACTGAACGCGTCGCTGCCCGCCCAGCCGGTGCACGTGGCCGCGGTCCTCAGCGGTAAGCACGATCCGCGCGGGCCGTGGGGTCCGGGCCGTCCGGCCGAGGCCGCCGATGCGTTCGCGCTGGTCGACGACCTCGCCGATGCGGCGGGCGTCGTCATCGAGCGGCGTTCCGCCGCCTACCTCCCGTGGCACCCCGGTCGCTGCGCGGAACTGCTCGTCGACGGCGTGGTCGTCGGACACGCGGGCGAACTGCACCCCGCCGTCCTCGAGCGTGCCGGTCTGCCGCCGCGCACCTGCGCGCTGGAAGTCGATCTCGACGCCCTGCCGCTCGATGAATCCCTGCCTGCCCCGACGATCTCGGCGTTCCCCGCCGTCCTGCAGGACGTGTCGATCAGCGTCGAGAAGGCCGTCCCCGCCGCGCAGGTGGAAACCGCGCTCCGCACCGGCGGCGGCGACCTGCTCGAGAGCATCGCCCTGTTCGACGTCTACGAAGGCGCCCAGGCAGGCGAGGGCCGCAAATCCCTCACCTACGCCCTGCGCTTCCGTGCCCCCGACCGCACCCTCACCGAAGACGAAGCCAGCGCCGCCCGCGACGCCGCCGTCGCCTCGGCCACCACCGCGGTCGGCGCCGAACTGCGCGGCTGATCCCGCTCGACACCGAAGGCTGTCCGGTTCCACCGGGCGGCCTTCGTCGTATGCTGGAGTCCCTCAGGCGATTTCGCGTCTCCCTAACCCGAATCGCCGACTCTGCGGCGCGGGCGCAGCGCTCACCAGTAGCGCACCGCCGATCATCACCGGCACCGCGTAGTCGGCCGTCTCGGCGAGCCCGACCGAGGTCACCATCGCCACCGTGAACATCGTGAACAGCGCTGCCGCGGCCGCTGCGGTGATCCGGGGCCGCACCGCGAAGATCAACGCCGCGCCGAGCACGGCCTCAGCGACCGTCGCCGCACCCGCCGCGATCGGCGCCGCGTCAGCGGCGAACGCCGGTAGCAGTGTCCGGGTGTAGTCGACGAACTCCGCGTAGGACCCCCACGACACCCCCGCGCTGCCCGGACCGCCGAACATCCCGAAGCGGTCCGCGACCGAACCCGCGAACAGCACGCCCAGCGCCACCCCGGTCACGACCACCAGCGCCCGCACGCGCCCCAGCGTCACCGCCGTCACCGCGACCAGCGCCACAACCCCTATCGTGACCGGCCCGATCGTCGCATCCCCGAACGCGAGCCACGCGACTTCGACCAGAACCGCCACGCTCGTGAAAACCGCCGCCGCTGTGCGCATCGCCTCCGCCTCTCAACTAGTAAGGTTCTTGACCAACCATAGAAAGGCGGAAGAATTTGGTCAAGCACCTGACTAATCCCTTGCTCGATCGACCGGCACCGCTGGGAAACCTGCTGTCCGCGGCCGCTCGCACCCTGTCCGCCGAACTCGACGCGGGCCTGCTCGCCGCCGGGTTCGACGACATCCGCGCCGCCCACGCGCCGGTGTTCCAGGTGATCGACCCCGAGGGCACCCGCCTCACCGTGCTCGCCGAGCGGGCGGCAATGACCAAGCAGGCGGTGGGTGAGCTGATTCGGCACCTGGCCGACCGCGGCTACGTCGAGGTCGGACCGGACCCCGCCGACGGCCGGGCGCGGCTGGTACGGCTCACCGAACGCGGGTGGTCGGCGGTCGAGGCGGGCGTCCGGGTGGTCGAACAGTTCGATCGGCACCTCGATCAGGTGATCGGCGATGCCGAGGTCGACCGGTTGCGCGAAATCCTCACGCGCATCATCGCGGGCGAAGGGTCCACCTACACGGCGCGACGCCAGAATTCGGCCGTCATGCGGCTCGAGTAGGGGCGACGGGTTGGGTCCGGTCGGGGCGCGCGGGATAGGTTGGACGATGTGTCGATGACGAAAGGCGCCAATGTTGCGGTGCCTGCCTCCGCGGTCCGCGTCGAATTGGGTTGGCAGTCGGGGCAGGGTGTGCCCGATGCTGATGCGTCCGCGCTGTTGCTTGCCGGGGCGAAGGTGCGTTCCGATGACGACTTCGTCTTCTACAACCAGGCCGTGCATCCTTCGGGGGCGGTTCGGTACGAAGGAAAACAGCAGGGACAGACCGTTGTCGACGCGCTGTCGGTGAATCTCGGGCAGGTCGAGCCGCAGATCGAGACGATCGTGCTCGCCGCGTCTGCCGACGGGGGGACCTTCGGTCAGTTCCATGGGCTGTACATCCGGGTGATCGATGCCGCGAACGGTGCCGAGGTCGCGCGTTTCGACAGCAGTGGGGCGACCACCGAAACCGCGTTCGTGCTCGGTGAGCTGTACCGCCGCCAGGGTGCGTGGAAGTTCCGTGCCGTCGGTCAGGGGTACGACAGCGGATTGGCCGGGCTCGCTACCGATTTCGGTATCTCCGTCGACGATGCTCCGCCCGCGCCCCCGCAGGGCCAGTCCTTCGCCTCCGGCCAGCCGAATCAGTCGTACGCTCCGCCGACGCAGCCGTTTACCCCCGCGCCCCAGCCGAACCAGCCCCACACCCCACCGCCTGCGCCGCCGGCCCCTGCGTTCCCGCCGAATCAGCAGCCGCAGCACGCGCCGCCACAGCAGAACCCCCAATTCGCCCCGCCCCCACCACCTCCGGTCAACCTCGCCAAGGTGTCGCTCACCAAAGAAGCCCCGTCGGTCTCCCTGACGAAGCACGGTGCGACCGGCGGCGTCATGCGCGTGAACCTCAACTGGACCTCGATGGCCGCCACCGGCCGCCTCTTCGGCAAACTCCGCGGCAAGAACATCGACCTCGACCTGTGCTGCTTCTTCGAACTGGTCAACGGCGCGATCGGTTCCGTGCGCGCCCTCGACCGACGCTTCGGTGCCCTCTACGAACCGCCGTTCATCCACCTCGACCAGGACGACCGCACCGGTGCCAGCATCACCGGCGAGAACCTGTCGGTGAACCTCGACTGCACGCAGTTCATCCGCCGCATCCTCGTGTTCGCCTCGATCTACGACGGTGCCAGCGATTTCCGCAACGTGCACGCCACCGTCACCCTCAACACCGTGAACTCCGCGCCCATCGAGATGACCCTCGACGGCTGCACCGACAACTCCCGCGACGCGGTGCTGTTCGCGCTGGAGAACGTCAACGGCGAGTTCGTGGTGCGTCGCGAGGGCGCCTTCGTTCGCCCGCCCGCCGGTCAGCCGGGCGGTGGCGTGGTGGAGATCGCCCGCCTCTACAACTGGGACTTCGGCTTCCAGTCTGGGCGCGGCAAATGATGCGACACCCCGCGACGCGTGTGCTCAACGCGCTGGTCTACCACCCCGAAAAACACCTCGCCCAAACCCCGGCGGCGCTGGGCCTGGACTACCGGGATCTGACCATGCGGACCGCCGACGGCCTCGACGTGCACGGCTGGTTCGTGCGCGCCGATCGGCCACGCGGCCACATCCTCTACGCGCACGGCAACGCGGGCACCATCGGCGACCGCGTCTCGATCATCGCGCTGCTGGTCGAAGCCGGTTTCGACGTGCTTGCCTTCGACTACCGGGGTTTCGGTCACAGCGCGGGCACCCCGAGCGAACAGGGCACCTACCTCGATGCCAGAGCCGCCCGCCAGGCCCTGCTCGACCAACCTGAAGTCGATCCCGGGCGGGTCTACTACCTGGGTAAATCCCTCGGCGGCGGGGTATTGCTCGAACTGGCGGGCGAACATCCGCCCGCGGGCATGATCCTCATGTCGACGTTCAGCGGCATGCGCGCCGCCGCCCGCTCGGTCTACCCGTTGCTGCCCGCCCCGCTGATCCCGAACGCGTACCCGAGCCTGCGGCGCATCGCGAACCTGCGCGTCCCGGTCCTGATGATGCACGGCGACCGCGACGAACTCCTCCCGCTGCGCCACGCCGAACGCCTGTACGCGGCGGCGCGGGAACCGAAACAGCTGATCGTGGTCCCCGGTGCGGGCCACAACGATGTGATCGACACCCTCGGCGCGGAATGGGCGAAGATCATCGCCGACTGGGCGGACCGATAACGGGCACCTGGTGGCAGCCGATTCTGCGTAGCCTGGCGGTATGAGCGAAACGAGCGAACTCCTCGGCCGCTTGGCCGCGTTGCCCGACGACGAGCTGGTTTCGGTGCTGCGCGCCGCGGTGGCCGCACGCCCCGGGCTCGGCGCCGTCGCCGCCGCACTGGCCCAGGCCGAAACCGGTCATGCCGAAACCGGGGGCCCTGTGACTCTGGACACGAACGTCATCGACGCGGATGTGGTGCCCGTCGCATCCGGGCAGGTCGGAGGCGCGATGCCGGTACCGCCGGTACCGTCCGGGCTACCGGTGACCGGCGCACCCACCGCCACCGGCGGGTATTCCACTTCGGGAGTGCCGACATTCGACTCGGTTCGAGATAAGGTCGAGCAGCGTTTCGGCACCGCGCAGGGAATGGACGAGCTCGACCGGCAGACTCCCGCGGGTCGCAGCGTCGACGAACAGTGGGAGGCGCGGGAAAAAGCCGCGCGTGAGCGCCTTGATCAGATCCGGAAATCGGTGCAGGGCAACGATTCCGGCGACAAGTAGCCACCCGTCCTCCCTTTCAGCAACGACCGTGATGGGTGGACACAGAAGATGACGCAGGCGCGCCAGATCGCCGACCGACTGCTCGACGCGCAGGTGGAATTCCTGCTCGCCGAGGTGACCGGTGACCGGTTCGCCGAGGTGATCGCCCGCGACGTGGCCGCCGTGCTGGCCGTCGGTGAGACGATCCGATTCGGTGACGTGGTCTCCCTGGAACAGGGCGAGCAGACCGTGGCCACGGTGTTCGACCGCATCGGCGGTAGCCCCGTGATCGCCGACACCGTCGGCATCTTCTCCGACGCCATCTACGACCACATCGCGTCGAACACCGAATACACCCTCGGTGACGTCGTCGACCGTGAACCGGTGGAAGCGTTGCTGGAGAAGATCTTCGGCATGCACCAGGCCCAGGAGCGGATTCTGGACCGGCTCACCGAGAGCCCCCTCGTCGCCACCGTGGCCTCGCGTTTCGTCGACAAGCTGATCGGCGACTTCATGGCTGCCAATCGTGAACGCGCCGAGAAGATTCCGGGCGTCTCCTCGCTGATGTCGCTGGGTCAGTCCGCGGCCAACCGGGCCAAGAAGGTCGCGGCCGACAGCACTTTCGTCGGTGATCTCGCGGGCAAGGGCGCGCTGTTCGCGCTCAAGCGCACCAACAACGCGATCCGCGACATGCTGCGCGACGCCCCGGTGCACTCGGCGGCGATGGAATTCTGGGACCTGCACGCCGACGAGCCCGTCGCGGGCCTGCGCGAATACCTCACCCAGAAGGACCTCAACGAGCTGGTCCAGATCTGCTACGAGATCGCGGTGACCACCAGGGAGAAGGAGTACTTCGGCCTGCTCGTGCGCGAGTGCGTCGCGGTGTTCTACGCCAGGTACAGCAACCACACGCTCTCGGCGATGCTGCCCGAGCTCGGCCTCGACGCCGACGACATCAGTGCCGAGATCCTGCGCTACGGCCCGGCCGTCATCGAGTCGGCCAAGCGCAACGGTGTGCTGGCCGGGCTGATCAGGGAACGCCTCGAGCCGTTCTTCTCCTCGGATCAGGTGCTGGGAATTCTCGGCGGCGAGTAATTCCCCGAATGGTGTTCGACCATTCGCTGTGGTGAATTCTGATCGCCTGAACGAAATGTGTTGCGTGTCACTATCTGTGGTGACCTGTATGTATCCGGCAGCGCACCGGCCGACCACCTCGCTGCCGGCCCGGCTGTGAGTATTCGGCTACACAAACCCCGCTGGATTTCCGGCATGTTTAGATCAGCCGACGAAATGCTGCTTTACACCGTTCCGCATTGACCGCGCAGTGCGCGGAGTGCGAGTTTGCACCTGACTTTCCGTGGGCCATCGCGAATTACCTCGCGGTGGCATTGCAAAGGAGTAGGTGTGCGTGCACGTTCCCGGCCGACCCCGACCGGAACCCGATCGGACGACGGCGTCGGCGGACAGGTGGCCGGCGCCGGGCTGATCCGGCCGCGCACCATTTCCGGTCAGCTCGCCCGGATCTTGGCGGTGTCGCTGATCCTGGTGCTCGCGTTGCTCGGGCTGACCATGTCGACGCAGGTCAGCGCCTACCACCGCAGTGGTGAGACCGTGGACGCCGTGGTGGTCGCGCTGGCCGCGCAGGACCTCGTGCAGCAGGTGCAGCGCGAGCGCGGTCTGAGCAACGGCCTGCTCGGCGGTGATCAACGCCTGCGCCAACCCGTCACCGACCAGCGCGCGGGCACCGACGCGGCCCTGCGCGCCCTGGTGAACACCGTCGCGGGCGACCCACCGGGTGCGGGGGAGGTGCGTTCGGCGCTGGGTCATCTGGCGGGGATGCCCGCGATCCGCTCCCAGGTCGACAATCGCAATGTCACCCGGCAGGCGGCGTTCCAGTTCTATACCGACGGTATCGACGCGTTGAACCGCCTCTCGCTCGGTCTCGATCAGGCGCGCGATCCGGCCGTCCGGCACGGTCTACAAGCGCTCTACGCCCTCGGTGACGCGAAGGAGTTCGCGGCCCGCGAGCGCGGGTTCCTCAACGGCGTCTTCGCCGCCGGGGAATTCGTGTCGGGGGAGTACGTGCAGTTCCTCGACATCCGCGCCGCCCGCAATGCCGCGCTCACCGAGTTCGGCCACGACGCGACCCCCGCCCAGCAGGCTCAGCTCGACGCGGTGCTGGCGAGTGAGAACGCCAGGCGGGCAACCGAATCGGAGAACATCGCGATCGCCTCGACGCTGGGACCGCTGATCCAGCCGGTCGACCCGGCCGTCTGGTGGGCGCAGATGACCGCGGTCATCGACGAACAGCGCACCGTGCAGCAGGTCATCGGCGATGACGTCGGCGCGCGGGCCGAGAAACTTCGCCGCGATGCCGCGCTGATTCTCGCCGGATTCGCCCTGGCCGCGCTGCTGGCGATCGCCGCCGAAGTCGCGCTGGTCTTCGCCAGCATCAGGGCCATCGTCCGCCCGCTGGCTCGACTGGCCACCGAGGCCGACGACGTCGCCTCCACGCGACTGCCCGAGGTGATCGAGGCCTGGCACAGTGCCGCCGACGCCCAACCCGATCCGCCCGCACCGGTCCGCACACCCCGCGGCGCGAGCATCGAGATCGCCGCTGTCGCTGGGGCTTTGGATCGGGTGCAGACCACCGCCTTCGACCTCGCTTCCGAGCAGGCGCTGGTGCGGCGCAACACCACGGAATCGATGGCGAATCTGGCCCGCCGCAATCAGAACCTGGTGCGGCGTCAGCTGGGATTGATCAGTGAGTTCGAACGCGAGGAACTCGACCCGAAGGCGCTGTCGAACCTGTTCGAACTCGACCATCTGGCCACCCGCATGCGGCGCAATGCCGAAAGCCTGCTGGTGCTGGTCGGCGAGGCCAGCCCGCGTCGGTGGGCCGAACCGATCGCGCTCACCGACGTGATCCGGGCCGGGTTGTCCGAGGTCGACGACTACCGGCGGGTGGTGCTGCGCCGGATCGACGACATCGCGGTGACCGGCGCCGTTGTGAGTGAACTGGCGCATATTCTGGCCGAACTCATCGAGAACGGGCTGGCCTTCTCGCCGCCCGACCTCGAGGTCGAGGTATACGGGCGCAAGGTCGCCGGCGGCTACCTGCTCGCCGTCGTCGACCACGGTGTCGGCATGCCCGCCGAGCAACTGGCCGAAGCCAACGCCCGGCTGCGCGGCGAGCAGGACTTCATCGTCGCCTCCACTCGCTACCTGGGCCACTACGTGGTCGGTCGGCTGGCGGGTCGTCTCGGCATCGACGTGGAACTGAACACGTCACCGGTCAGTGGCATCGTCGCCCGCCTGCTCCTCCCGCCGTCCCTTCTCACCGACGAAAAGTCCGGGCAGACAGCGGATTCGAGGAGCGGCACTGCCGCAGGCCCCGGGGAGGGTGCGGGCCGGGCCACGGCTGACCGCACGGCGCTGGGGCGCAGCACCACCTCCGGCGTCGCGGACACGCATTCATCCAGTGCTGCTCGGGTTGACGAGGCGACGCCGACGAGTAGCGGCGCGGTCGCGGCCGCGGACAGCAGCGCCGACCTCGGCGCGGCTATCGCTGGGCGCGGCGATGCTGCTGGCTACTCGACGGGGTCAGCGCGCAATGGCGCCACGGTCGGCGCGGCGACGCCGCGACAGCACGGGAACCTGACCGGTGCGGCAGGTTCAGAGTGGGCCGACGGTCGCCCGGTCGAGATTCCCGACGACTCGTCCCACGCCGTCTACCGCAACGGCACCGCGCGGCCGACCGACACCAACGGTCGATCCCGGCACAGCCGAAACATGGAATCCGGACCGAGCAGCAGCGCCAACGGCAGCGTTCAGGGCTCGGCGAACCACTCATCCGGCGGCTCGGTCTATGCGCAGTTCCTCAGCAGCACACCCGATTCCGTGCACCCGTCGCGCAACGGCGCAGATCACTTCGGCGCGACAGCCCCGGAGCGCCCCGAGTCGGTGTCCCGAGACCGCAACGGCTCGTCGGCACCGCAACCGCGCGAGCTACCCGCCGTCGAGTCCATCGGCGCCCCCGCCGTCGAACGCACCCGCAACGGCCTGGTCAAACGCGGCAAGCGCGCCAAGATCACCGGCGCACCGGAGCGAACCCGCCGCGATCCGGCCGACCGGCAGGAACGGCCACCGGTCGTGGAACGGACCCCCGACCAGACCCGCAGCATGCTCTCGTCGTTCCGCACCGGCCACGAACGCGGCGGCGCGACCGAATCATCGTCCACCCCACTCGATCCCATCCGCTGACCGATCGGACCAGACCCCAGGAGACCCGGTGACCACCCACCTATCGACCGTCGATCCACACACCTTCAACTGGCTGCTCGGCAACTTCGTCCGCAACACCGACGGGGTGCGCGACACCGTCGCCGTCTCCTCCGACGGGCTGCTGATCGCGATGTCGGACGGCCTCGACCGCACCGGCGCCGACCGGCTCGCCGCGATGGTGTCGGGTCTGTCCAGCCTCGCCCGGAGTGCCTCGCGCAGTTACGATTTCGATGGCCTGAAGCTGATCATGATCGAGATGAAACGCGGCTTCCTGCTGGTGTCGGCGCTGGGCGACGGCAGCTGCCTCGGCGTGATCGCCGACGGTGGCTGCGATGTCGGCCTGGTCGGCTACGAGATGGCCGTCCTCGCCGAACGCGCCGGATCACTGCTCGACCCGCTGCTGATCAGCGAATTGCGAGAGTCGTTGCGCAGATGAGAGATCCCGATCTCCCGCGGTTGCCCGACCCGCGCATGATCCCGATGCACCAGCCGGCGGGCTGGCGTGGGCCCGTCCCGACGGTGCCGGTGACCCCCACCGATCACGACGATGCCGACGACCGCTTCGTTCGCCCGTTCGTGCTCACCGCGGGCCGCACCGTTCCGGTGCTGGACGGGCTACGCATCGAAACCCTCGTCCAGGCACCGCCGTCCGCGCTGTCGGCTCCGCTGCGGTTCGAGGAGCGCACCGTTGTCCAGCTGTGCCTGACACCGCACTCCATCGCCGAAATCGGTGCCGCTCTGCGGGTTCCGATCGGCATCGCCAAGGTGATCGTCAGCGATCTGGCGGCGGCGGGGCATGTGACCGTCCGTGACGCGCCGGAACTGTCGACCGCCGCCATCGAGAGGATCCGCGACCTTGTCCGCGCACTCTGAACTCCGCACCACCGCACCGGCTATGCCGTCCTCGGTGAAGATCGTGGTCAGCGGCGGCTTCGGCGTCGGCAAGACCACCTTCATCGGCGCCATCTCCGAAATCGAGCCACTGGTCACCGAAGCCTCGATGACCGAGGTCTCCATCGGCATCGACGATCCCGGTCGCCGCGCCGAGAAGACCGCGACCACAGTGGCTTTGGACTTCGGCCGGATCACCCTCGACCAGTCCCTGATCCTCTACCTCTTCGGCACACCAGGCCAGGACCGGTTCGTGTTCCTCTGGGACGACCTGGTCGACGGCGCACTCGGCGCGGTCATCGTCGTCGATACCGGCCGGGTGGAGGACTGCTACCCGGTCCTGGACTACTTCGAAGAACACCACACGCCCTTCGTCGTGGTGGTCAATCGTTTCGCCGACGCCACCCGCTTCGACCTCGGCGAGGTCCGCGAGGCCCTCGGTCTCGACGACTGGATCCCGGTACTGGACTGCGATGCCCGCGACCGCGATTCGGTCCGTGATGTCCTCGTCGCACTCCTCGAGCAGGTCCTCCTGCACCGCGTCCAACCCCGCCAACGGGAGGTGAGCTGAGCCCAACCCCGGTGTCGATCAGTGCCGATTCAGGGTGAGATCCGATAAGGGGTGTGCCCGTGTCTCACAGCCATCCCGCCGCGCCGAATCCGAGGAGAGCGATCGCGTCGATCCCGAAGATCGTGCCGACCACCAGCGCCTTGCTTCGCACGGTCGGCAGATCGTGCACGAAGAAGCAGGCGGTGAAGAACGGCACGTACCCGATGATCCAGATCAAGAACGGGAAGCTCGGCTGCCACCACGACCAATCCCAGGTGAGGACTCCCGCCTTGTTCAGCAGCACCTCGACACCCACCGCCGCGGCCGAGTTGACCGCGATCAGTACCGGCCGGTTCGGCAGCCCGAAGATCCGAGTCTGTTTCGGCGGCAACATCTTCGCCGCCGCGATCCCCATGATGGCGAACATGAAGCAGATCTCGATATTCAGCCCGATCAGGATCTGATAGGCCGTCGGTCCGCTCGCGGCCCAGACCGGCGCCCGTTCGGTGAAGTGGAAGACGAGCGCGTTCCAGATCTCGTTGAACCAGTCCATGCCCCAGAGCGCGAGTCCGGCGAACAGCACATTCCAGTTCCGTCGCTCGACCTCGACGGAATAGATGTACACCACGATCAGTAAGAGCGGAATGACATACCACTTGAACTGACCTGCGTCGCGAAGAATCTCCAGTGCTGCCAGCGCGCTATCGGTCAACGACTCTCTCCTGCTCGGGCTCGACGATCCGGCCGAGTATGATACAAATCGACATCAAACGTCAATATGTATCGCCGATCTCAGCGAGCGCCGAGTGGAGTGCCGAAGAGTGTGGCGAACTTCGCGGCGAGCGATTCGCCCAGGAAGTCGAGCGCGCCGGGAGTGGCGCCCATCGTGCCCGCGTCGCTGATAGTGCAGCCGGGGGCAGCGGGGACGCCGTCGAGCCGGTCGCGCAGCCACAGCAGGGCCGCGGGGCCGCCGACGACTTCGGCGATGATGTGTTCGCTGGCGTGATCGCGGGTGTAGGTGAGCGAGGTGGCGGGGTCGCGGCAGTAGGTGTCGACGAGGGTGTCGGTGGCGGCGAGGGGGAGGATCTCGTCCCACGCGGAATGCCAGACGAACAACGGCATGTCGGGCACGGACTTGCCCATGCGGGTGTCGTCGAGCATGGCTGCGACCGGCGGATCATCGAGGGGGTTCCCGTCGGAGCCGATCATGCCGGTCAGGTTCAGGAATGGCAGCAGCGCCGACTGATACTGCACGCACAGCGGCGATTTGATCGCGAACAACGCTTTGCCGAGCGGGTCGAGCCGCTGGTCGAGGTAGGCCGCGAAATCGGGGTACTCGCGGGTGAGGCCGAGAACTGCGGCGAACACCAGGCCCGAGGTGAGCTGGTTGTTCGCCATGCTCAGCGCGGCGCCGAGATCGGCGCCGACGCCACCCTCGGCCGCGCCGACGATATTCAGTTCGGGTGCGTAGGTGCTGTGCAGTTCTGCGGCATGCCCGGTCGCGATAGAACCGCCGGAGTAGCCGTAGAGCCCCACCGGCGCGGTCGGTCCCGCCTCGAGCGGGGCGAAGCTGGTCGCCGCGCGAATGCCGTCGAGGGTGATCCGCCCCGCCAATGGTCCGGCCGCATAGGCCGAATCCGGGCCCTGGTGGTCCGGGATGACCACGGCCCAGCCCTGCGACAGCGCGGCCTGGGCGAACAGGAATTCGGCGGGCACCACGATCTGACCCGCCACCGCGGCCACCGAAAGGTGTTGCAGCGCATAGGACGGCGCGCAATAGCCCGCGGTCGAGTCCTCGGCCAACTGCACCGACAGCAGCTTGCGCGGCGACGGCGCCTGCCCGCGCGGCTTGATCAGGGTAGCGACAGCGGGGATGGCCTCATCTCGGCTGTTGTTGGAGCGATACGACACCTGCCAGGCGTCGACATCGATCGGCAGGAGCCCGAAGTCGGCGATCCGTACCTGCCGGACCGCGATGATCGCACCCGGCTCCGTCGCCGCCACCACGTCGGCGGGCGGTAGATAGAAGCCCGGATCCCATTCGGGCGGTAGTGGAATCACCGGTGGGGGTGGGGCCGACGGCTCGGCCGTGACCGGCCCGGCCGTCAAAACCGTTGCCGCCGCGAGCAAGCCGGTGGCCAGGGCCAGCCATCGCTGAACGAAGGGAGATCTCATCGCGCACAGTCCTCACATGAATTGAGACGCCTTCGTCTCAATAGCGGCTACTATGACACGGGTGTGGCGTAGATCGCAATCAGCTGCCGGGAGAAACCGCTGAGATCAGGCTGTTCAGGATGGTGGAGAAGACATCGACCAACTCGTCGACGGGTGGGCGCGGGTCGTCCAGGCTCCACTGGTGCACGGCACCGTTCACCGCTCCGATGAACGCCGCCATCGGCACCCGCCAGCCGCCCGGCGGCAACCGCACCCCGTCGCGCCCGGCCGCGATCGCGGCGACCACCTCACCCCACCGATCCCTGACCTGCGCCCGATACTCCTCGATCTCGGGGCTCACCCCGACGATGTCGACGAAAGCGACTTTGGCACACCGGATATCGTCGGTGATCGCCTTCGTATACGCCCGCACCGCCGCATCGATGAGCGCGTGGACATCGTCGGATTCCGCCGCCGTCAGCGCCTCGGCCACGGCCGCCCCGGCCTTGTCCTGCACGGAGTCGTACACCGCGACGAGCAATTCCTCGCGCCCGGCGAACTGTTCGTAGAACTGCCGACGCGACAAGCCCGCGACCGCGCACACATCGGTCAGCGAACTGTTGGCGTAGGACTTCTCCGCGAAAACGGTGAGTCCCGCGTCGATGAACAGTGCCCGGCGCTCGACCTGTCGTTCGGCGACCGAGGTGCCGGTGTAGTTGTGTCGGGTCCGCCCAGATGTCACCCTATGACCCTACTGTTCAGGGTTCTGTCGCATCGGTGTCGACCGGTCCGATCGGGACTACCAGCGGGGTTCCGGTGACCGGGTCGTCGATCACCTTCGCGCGCAGCCCGAAGACCTCCGCCACCACTTCTTCGGTGAGGACTTCGGCGGGCGTTCCCGCGGCAACCACGCGGCCCGCGCGCATCGCGACCAGTCGATGCGCGTAGCGCGCGGCGAGATTCAAGTCGTGCAGCACCATCACCACCGTTCGGCCCGCGTCGGCGTGTAGGCGCCGGACCAGGTCGAGCACCTCGATCTGGTGGGCGAGGTCGAGGAAGGTGGTCGGCTCGTCGAGCAGGAGCAGGTCGGTGTCCTGGGCCAACGCCATCGAGATCCACGCGCGCTGGCGTTGCCCGCCGGACAGCTCGTCGAGTGAGCGATCGGCGAATTCGACCATGTCGGTCCAGGTCAGGGCCTCGTTGATGGCGGATTCATCGTCATCGGACCACTGGCGGTACCAGCGCTGGTGCGGGTGCCTGCCGCGGGCCACCAGATCGGCGACCGTGAGACCCTCGGGAGCGAGCGGTGATTGGGGCAGGATGCCGAGAACGCGCGCCACGTCCTTGGTCGACATGCGGTCGATCCGTTTGCCGTCCAGGTGGACCTGACCACCGGTGGGGCGCATCAGCCGGGCCATCGCGCGCAGGAGCGTGGATTTGCCGCAACCGTTGGGTCCGATCACCGCGGTGACGGTGCCGCCGGTGATGTCGAGGTTCAGGCCATCGACGACAGTCGTCGGCCCGTAGCCGAGGGTCAAGTCGCTGGCCTGCAGCCGAACGGTCATCACACGCCCGCTTTCCCGGCACGATTGCGCCGCATCAACAGATAGATCAGATAGGGCGCGCCGAGCACGGCGGTGATCACGCCGACGGGGAGTTCGCCCGCGGGCAGCAGCGTGCGGGCGACGAGATCGGCGGTGACGGTGAAGGCCGCGCCGAGCAGCGCCGAGGTCAGCAGCGGTGGCTGCGCCGACCCGGTGAGTCGCAGCGCCACCTGGGGCACGGCGAGTGCGATGAAGATGATGGCGCCCGCCGAGGCGGTGGCGACCCCGGCCAACAGCACGGCCAGGACGAGCAGTGTCAGGCGGGCGGCGTTGAGCCGCACGCCGAGCGAGCGGGCGGTGTCGTCGCCGAAGTGCAGTGCGCCGAGCAGGTGGGTGCTCGCCAGCACCACCGGCACCAGGAGGGCGAGGGCGATCGCCACCGGTGTCACCTGGATCCAGCTACTGCCGTTGAGGCTGCCGGTCAGCCAGGTCACCGCCCGTGCCGCGATATCGACTTCGCCGACGCTGAGCAGCCAGAAGGTCACGCTGGAGAGCAGTGACCCGGCGCCGAGACCGACCAGGACGAGCCGATAGCCTTCGATGCCCCCGCGCCAGGCCAGGGCGAAAACGCCGAGCGCGGCGAGCAATCCGCCGAGCATCGACGCGACCGGTACCCCGATCGCGGCGGCGGCGCCGCTGAGCTGGCCGCGACTGCCGGACAGGGCGATCACCGCGACCGCGGCGACGCTCGAGCCTGCGGTGACGCCGAGAATATCGGGACTCGACAGCGGGTTACGGGCGATGCCCTGGGTGATCGCGCCCGACAACGCCAGCGCCGCGCCGACCAGCGCGCCGGTGAGAATTCGGGGCAGTCGCAGATCCCACACCACATAGGCGAGGCCGTCGTCGCCACCACCGGTGAGCACGGCGAGCACGTCCCACGGTGTGACCGGACCTCCGTCGGGCATCGTGTAGGTGCCCAGCGCGAGCGCGACGCAACTCGCGGCACCGAGTATCCCGAGTCCGACCACCAGGACGGCGGTCGTGCGAAATCGCAGTTGCCATGACACCGGTCCCAGTCGAACCGCTCGGACGGTACTCATATGCTCACCAGCTTGCGACGGCGGACCAGGACGACGAAGAACGGGACGCCGACGAAGGCGAGCATGATGCCCGCGGGCAGTTCGCCCTTGTCCAGGACCAGCCGCCCCGCGATGTCGGCGACCAGCACCATGACCACGCCGAGCAGCCCGGCGACCGGCACGAGCCAGCGGTAGTCGGGACCGGTGATGCCGCGCGCCAGGTGCGGAACGACCAGCCCGACGAAGCCCAGTGGCCCGGCGATCGCCACGACCGCGCCGGTCAACAGCACGATCGAGGCGATCCCGACGGTGCGAGCCAGGAAGACGCGATGGCCGAGTGCGCGGGCGGTGTCCTCGCCGAGGCCGAGCGCGTTGAGCGCGGAGGTGTTGGCCAGGGCGAGGACGATTCCGACGATGATGAACGGTGTGGCCTTACCGAGCAGGTCGAGGTTGGACCCGACCAGCGAACCGGCCTTCCAGAAGCGGTAGATATCGGTGACGTCGGTGTCGAACAGCACCACCGCCGAGATCAGGCCCTGCAACAGGTAGCTGACGGCGGCGCCCGCCAAGGCGAGGGTCACCGGGGTGGGTCCGCCGCGGCCCGTCGCGCCGATGACGAACACGGTGATGGTGGCGATCAGCGCCCCGGCGAAGCCGAACCACACGTAACCGAACAGGCTCGAGATGCCGCCGACCATCACCGCCAAGACGATGCCGAGAGCCGCGCCCTGGGTGATACCGAGCAGCGCCGGGTCGGCCAAGGGGTTTCTCGTGTGACCCTGGATCACCGCGCCCGCGATGCCGAGCGCGAGGCCGGCGAGGATCCCCAGCAGGGTGCGTGGCAGGCGGAGGCCGTTGACGATGGCGCCGGTCTCGGTGTCGGTCGTGCCGCCGAGCGCGCCCAGAACATCAAGGGGAGCAATGAATTTGGATCCGACGGCCAAGCTGAGCAGAACGGCCGCGAGTACCGCGGCCAACAGTCCGGCGATCAGGAGCAACCGGCGAGACCGCGTGTTGGCGAACACGACTCCGGGCGGCGATGCGGTCACTATCCCTCTTCATAGTTGGTAATTAGGTAAGGCTTCGCTAGGTTAGCAACCCTGAGAAACTCTGAACCAACCGGGAGACGTCGATGAACACCCCACTGAGCCGCAGGCTCGCCGCCGCCACGGTCGTCGCCGCGGCCGTACTGAGTCTGTCCGCGTGCGGCCAGGACCGGGCAACCACCGGCGCCGCGGGCAGCGATTGTGATACCTCGAGCAACCTCGACGGCGGCGCCTACCCGCGCACCATCGAGGCCGGGGCGGTCAAGGACAAGGCGGGCACGAATGTCGGCACGGTGGTCGACCCCGCCACCATCACCACCCGACCGGTCCGGGTCGCGGCACTGGATCAGACCTTCGTCGACGCCGCCCTGGTGCTGAACACCGAGCTGGTCGCGTACACGACGTACCAGGCCATGGGCGAGAAGCTGCCCGCGTTCCTCGGCGCGGCCGCCGAGACCTGCGGCGCGCGAGCGGTGAATATCGGCAACCTGCAGACCCCCGATATCGAGAAGCTGGCCGGTGCCCGACCGGACCTGATCGTGTCGGCGAAGGTGCGCCACGAGAAGCAGTACGAGCAGTTCAAGGGCATCAAGCTCGGTTCGGGCAATGTCCCGGTCGTGTTCAGCCAGACCACCGGCGCCACCTGGAAGGAAAACCTCCTGCTGCTCGCCAAGGCGATCGACAAGGAGAACCTCGCCCAGGCCAAGCTCGCGGCCTACCAGGACCGTGCCGCCAAGATCGGCGCGGCGATCAAGGCGAAGAACGGTGGCAACGCGCCCACCGTGTCGCTGCTGCGCTTCCTGCCCAAGGAAGACCGGCTGATGCAGCGGGTGAGCTTCATCGGCGACATCTTCGCCGACACCGGCCTGAACCAGCCCGACAAGTCCGCCGACCCGAAGAACGACTTCTCGATCACGCTGAGCCCCGAGCGTCTGCTCGACGCCGACGCCGACTACGTCTTCCTCACCAGCAACGGTGAGGACGCCGCCGCCCAGCGCAAGGCGGCCGCCGAGGCCAACCCGCTGTGGAATCAGCTGCGGGGCAAGGTCACTCCGGTCGACGACTTGGTCTGGCTGACCTCGGTCGGTCTCACCGGCGCGCACCAGGTGCTCGACGACATCGCCAAGACCTTCGAGGTCGACCCGGCGAAGTAGCCGAAACATCACGCCGTGCACTGTTCGCCCGCCCCTACACTCGGCGGGGTGGGCGAACAGAAGCAGCGGATGCTGGCCGGGGAGCTGTATCGGGACAACGATCCAGAACTCGTGGCCGAACGGCAGCGGGCGCAACGGTTGTGCGACGAGTTCAATCGGACCGGGCCGGATGAGACCGGGCGGCGCACCGAATTGCTGGGCGATCTCCTCGGCAAGCTGGGGGCGGGCTCGTGGATCATGCCCCGGTTCCAGTGTGACTACGGGTACCTGATCGAGATCGGGGCCAACAGCTTCCTCAACTACGACGCGATTCTGCTCGACTGTGCGCCGATCACCATCGGGGACGACTGTTCGATCGGGCCGCGCTGTCAGCTGCTCACCGCGCTGCATCCGATGCAAGATCACGAAAAGCGCAGGCAGCGTTGGGAATCCGCGGCCCCGATCCGGATCGGGAACAACGCCTGGTTCGGCGGCGGGGTGATCGTGTGCCCCGGCGTGACCATCGGCGACGACGTGGTGGTCGGCGCGGGCAGTGTGGTGACCCGCGACCTGCCGGATCGGGTCTTCGCGGCGGGCAATCCGGCACGGGTGATCAGGCAGCTCTAGGTGTGCCGGCTGAGGCCGACATGCGGGGCGGGTGCGGTGTCGGGTCGCGTCCGCGAGTCCGCGGCCATACTGTCTGACCATGGGCGAATCGCGAATCGAGATGGAACCCGAAGCAACCCGGCCGCTGCGCGAGGATATCCGCTTCCTCGGTGGCATCCTGGGCGACACCATCCGTGACCACGAAGGTCCCGAGGTGTTCGACCTGATCGAGCGCGTTCGCATCGAGGCGTTCCGGGTGCGCCGCGAGGAGGTCGAGCGCAGCGCCGTCGCCGATATGCTCGACGGCACCCCCACCGAGGTCGCGATCCCGCTGATCCGGGCATTCAGTTATTTCGTGCTGCTGGCCAATCTGGCCGAGGACATCCAGCGTGACCGGCGGCGCGCCGCGCACGTGGCGGCGGGTGAGCCGCCGCAGGATTCCTCGCTGGCCGCCACCTACGACAAACTCGACGCGGCAGGGCTCGACGGTGCGATGGTGGCCGACCTGCTCACCGACGCGCTCGTCTCCCCGGTGATCACGGCGCACCCGACCGAAACCCGCAGGCGCACCGTCTTCGACGTGCAGTCCAAGATCACCGAGCTGATGCGCCTGCGTCGCAGGCTCGAACCCGGCGAATCCGGTCTCGACGAATCCGAACTGCGGATCCGGCGCGAAGTGCTCACCCTGTGGCGTACGGCGCTGATCCGGTTGGCGCGCTTGCGGATCCAGGACGAGATCTCCGTCGGTCTGCGCTACTACGACCTGACTCTCTACGACGTGATCCCCGCGATCAACGCGCAGGTGCGGGCCGCGCTGCGGACGCGCTGGCCTTCCGAAGATCTCCTGCCACGCCCGATCCTGCGCCCCGGATCGTGGATCGGCGGTGACCGCGACGGAAACCCGTTCGTCACAGCGGAAGTCGTGCACACCGCGGCCGAACAAGCCGCCGCCTATGCCTTCGGCCGGTACCTGGACGAGTTGGTCGAACTCGAGAAGACCCTGTCGCAATCGGCGCGCCTGGTGCAGGTGACACCTGCGGTCGCCGAGCTCGCGGCCGCAGGCTATCCCGACCCCGGCCTGTTCGCCGACGAACCGTATCGTCGTGCGCTGCACGCGATTCGGGGCCGTCTCAGTGCCACCGCCGAACTGGCCCTCGGTGAACTGCCCGAGCAGGGCTTCGATGCCGGTGCCGCCCCGTATCCGACACCCCAATCCGTCCTCGACGACCTCGACGCGATCGATGAATCCATGCGCGCCAGCGGCGACGGGCTGCTCGCCGACGACCGTCTCGCCGCCCTGCGCCATGCCATCGAAACCTTCGGCTTCCACCTCCAGAGTCTCGATCTGCGCCAGAACTCCGAGGTGCACGAACAGGTCGTCACCGAACTGCTGGCCTGGTCGGGGGTGCACCCCGACTATCCGAGCCTGTCCGAAGCCGCGCGCGTGGAGTTGCTCGCCGCCGAATTGCGCACGCGCCGACCACTTCTCGGGCCGAATGCGCGGTTGAGCGAGCTCGCCACCAAGGAGCTCGGGGTTTTGAGCGCGGCGAAGGAGGTCATCGATACCCTCGGTGCCGCTGCTATCCCGAACTACATCATCAGCATGTGTACCTCGGTCAGCGACATGCTCGAAGCGGCCTTGCTGTTGAAGGAAACAGGCATCCTCGATCCGGGCACGGCCGATACCGCGCCGAGTTGCCCCGTCGGGATCGTCCCGCTGTTCGAAACCATCGAGGACCTGAGCGCTGGTGCGTCGACTCTGGCCGCGGTGCTGGAGGTTCCGGTCTATCGCGAGTTGGTCGAGGCGGCGGGCATGCGCCAGGAGGTGATGCTCGGCTACTCCGATTCCAACAAGGACGGTGGCTACCTCGCCGCGAACTGGGCGCTCTACCGCGCGGAGCTGGACCTGGTGGAGGTGGCCGGGAAATCGGGAATCCGGTTGCGGCTGTTCCACGGTCGCGGCGGCACTGTCGGTCGCGGCGGCGGCCGCAGCTACGACGCCATTCTGGCCCAGCCCGCGGGCGCGGTGCGGGGTTCGCTGCGACTCACCGAGCAGGGCGAGGTGATCGCCGCGAAGTATTCCGAATCCGGTGCGGCACATCGCAATCTGGAATCGCTGATCGCGGGCACGCTCGAATCGACGCTATTGGATGTGGAGGGCCTCGGCGCCGACGCCGAACCGGCTTATGAGCTCCTCGACGATCTCGCCGCCCGCGCCCGTGCCGCCTACGCGAACCTGGTGCACGACACCCCGGGCTTCGTCGAGTACTTCCGCGAATCCACGCCGGTCGCCGAGGTCGGCGACCTCAATATCGGTAGCCGTCCCGCCTCCCGCAAACCCACCAATTCGGTCTCGGACCTGCGCGCCATCCCCTGGGTGATGGCCTGGAGCCAAGCCAGGGTCATGCTGCCCGGTTGGTACGGCACCGGCACCGCACTCGAAGACTGGGTCGGCGACGACCCGGCCCGCCTCGCGCGTCTCACCGACCTCTACCAGCACTGGCCGTTCTTCAACACTGTGCTGTCGAATCTGGCCCAGGTGATGGCCAAGAGCGACCTCGACATCGCCGCCCGCTACGCCGAACTCGTCACCGACGAAACCCTGCGCGCCGACATCTTCGCGATGATCGCCGATGAACACGCCCGCACCATCCGCATGTACCTGGCGGTGACCGGCCACACCGAACTCCTCAGCGACAACCCCTCGCTGGCCGAGTCGATCCACAACCGCTTCCCCTACCTGGAGCCACTGAACCAGCTCCAGGTAGACCTGCTGGCCCGGCTGCGCGGCGGTGACGATTCCGAACTGGTGAAGCGGGGCATCCTGCTCACCATGAACGGCCTGGCCACCGCCCTGCGCAACTCGGGTTAGTGCTCAGAGGCAGACGCTGATGGTGAACGGGCCGACCGGGATGCCGGTGCAGATCGACACCGAGCCGACGACCGGCTGCGCGGGGGCGGCCGATGCGGTTCCGGCGCCGATCGCGGTCACGGACAGGGCAAGGGCGGCGACGGCGAGCGGGCGGGCGAACTTGGCGAACATAAGCTGATCCTCGGGTAGGACGGGGCGAACACCCCCGTGCGGGGGCGTCCCCATCTCAACACGCACGCACCGTCGGCGTCCACGACATGAGGGGAATCGCGGTGGCTCAGTCGGTGACGACGGCGATCGCGTCGATCTCCACCAGCATCTCCGCGCGCGGCAGGCCGGTGAAGACGGTGGTGCGCGCGGGCAGCACGCCGTTGCTGGTGTGCTTGGTGACGAACTCGCCGTACGCCTCGTTCATGACCGCGAAATCTTCGCGCTTGGTGAGGTAGACGCGCAGCATCAGCACATCGTCGAAGGTGGCACCGGAGGCGTCGATGATCGCCTTGACGTTCATCAGGGTGCGGGTGGTCTGCGCGGCGACATCGCCCTGATGCAGGTACTCGTTGGTCTCGGGATCCACCGGGCCCTGACCGGACACCTGGACGAACGGGCCCTTGCGCACGCCCTGGGAGAAGGTGTGGGCGGGAGCCGGGGCGTCGGAGGTACGCACGGCGGTCTTGTCGGACATGGGGTTCAGCCTTTCCTCGCGGTCACGTCTCGGTGGGGGTCCCAGCCGAGTTCGGTGGAGATGGCGTCGGCCGTCGCCCTGACCTGCGGCAACAATGCCAGCACTTGATCATGGTCGAGCAGCACGTCGGGAACCGAGACCGACACGGCGGCGACTACCGAACCGATCCCGTCGCGCACGCCGACGCCGATGCAGTTGACGAAGCTCTCGTGTTCCTCGTGGTCTTCGGCGAACCCCTGCGTGGCAACGAGATTCAATTCGGCCAGATACTGCTCGGGTGTGCGCAGCGTGCGGGTGGTGAAGGGGTGGTAGTCCAATCGTGCTGCCACCGCGGGCCATTCGCTGCGTGGCAGCGCGGCCACGAGCACCTTGCCGACCGCGGTGCAGTGCAGCGGGGCGGGCCTGCCGATCCGCGAGTACATCCGCACCGCCTGCTCGGCGTCGACCTTGTCGATGTAGACAGCGTCGCCGGATTCGTAGGCGGCCAGGTGCACGGTCTGCCCGGTGGCCGCGCCCAGCGCGCTCAGATGCGGGCGGGCTACGGTGCGCACATCACGGTTCTCCAGTGCGCGACTGGCCAATTCGAACATCCGGGTACCGAGCGAATAGCGGTGCGCGTTGTCGTGCACGACGAACCGATCGGCCTGCATGGTCTGCAGCAACCGCAGCACCGTCGACTTGTGGACACCGAGCCGGACCGCCAGCTCGTCGAGGGACTGCGAGCTCTCGCCGAGGGCGATGAGAATGGACAGGGCCCGCGACACGCTTTGACTCATGAGCTGATCGTTTCATCCAGCGCCGCGGGGTAGCGCAGTGTGGCCCAGATATCGTCCGGGAGTAGCGCGAGGCGCTGAATATCCTCCAGCGGTGGCAGTTTCGCGGAATCTCCGGTCGCGGTCAGCGTGGCCGCGGCGCACAGGTGGCCGTACCGCAGGCGCGTGCGCAGGTCCGCGCCGTATAGCAGGGCGGCGAGGTAGCCGCCGGCGAAGGCGTCACCGGCACCGATGCGTTCGGTGATCGCCAGCCTCAGCGCGGGCACCTCGATCGAGGACTCGCCCTCGAAGCCGGTGACGGTGTGCTTGTCGTTCTTGACGATCAGCTGGGCGGGCTCGGGGAACAACGCGCGCAAGGCGGCCGGGTCGCCGGTGCCGAAGATCTCCTCGGCCTCGTCGGCGCCGAGGAACACCACGTCGGCGCCGCGAAGGTGCGCGTCGAGTTCGTCGGCGGCCTCGTCGATGCGCGAACCCCACACTGCCGGACGGTAATTCAGGTCGAAGCTGACCAGCCCGCGCCGGGGCCGGGTGAGCAGTGCGTGGGTGAGCTCGGTCGCCGACTCCGACAGTGCCGGGGTGATGCCGGTGAAGTGCACGAGATCGGCACCGTCGAGCAGGGGCGCCTCGGCCGCGAGGTCGGCAGGCGACAGCGCGCTGGCGGCTGAACCCGTGCGGTAGTAGTGCATGCGGCTGGCGTCGGCATCCAGGTCGTTGGCCGCGCCGGAGCCCGCACCACGTTCCTTGACGTACAGGCCGGTGGGCCGCGTGGGATCGATGGCGACCGCCGCGACATCCACCCCCTGCGCGCTGAGTTCGGCACACAGATACCGCCCGAATCCGTCGTCGCCGACCCGCGACAGCCAGGCCACCGACACGTCGAGCTGAGCCAGCACGACGGCCACGTTGGCCTCGGCGCCGCCCGCGCCGCGATCGAACCGCGCGGACTGTTCCAGGGGCCCCGCGCCCGCGATCAGCACGGCCAGTCCCTCGCCGACGGTGACCGCCCTGGGCTGAGCGGTTGTTGCCTGGGTCACCTTATTCACCCTTTCGTGCTTGCGGTCACTGCCCTGGAGATGCACAATAACGAGCAGAAACATTAAGCGCAACCACCGTTGCAACATATGCAATGTTTATCCGATATAACCGATCGAGCCGCCACCCCGGGTTCGGTCGAAGAGAAAGGGATGCTGTGATCATCGACAACGACGTCGTGGACGCCCTCGCCGACGAGTTGCTCGGACCCCGTGACAAGAGCGCGCCGCCTGCGGCGTGGGGGAGCACCGTGCGCGAATACCTCGCCGGCGCACCGCGTCTGGATCAGTGGCAGACGCCGTTGCTCACGCTCGACCGCGGCAGGCTCGACGCGAACCGCGACCTCATGGCCGAGTGGACCGCCACGGCGGGCGTCGCGCTCGCCCCCCACGGCAAGACGACGATGGCGCCGCGGCTGTGGCGCGAGCAGCTCGTGGCCGGGTCGTGGGGGATCACCCTGGCCACCGCGTGGCAGGCGCAGCTCGCGCGCTCGTTCGGGCTCGGCCGGATCATGCTCGCCAATACCCTGGTCGACCCGGTCGGATTGGCCTGGGCCGCAGCGGAATCGGCGCACGACGCCGACTTCGAGATCTACTGCTGGGCAGACGGCGTCGCCACCGTCGAACTGATGGACAAGATCCTGTGCGACGCCGCCGCGGGTCCGCGTGTGCGGGTGCTGGTCGAACTGGGTGGACCGCACGGCCGGACCGGCGCCCGCACCCGAACCGAAGCACGCGCGGTCGCCGCCGCCATAGGTGCGAGCGAGCGTCTGAGCCTGGCCGGTGTCGCGGGCTACGAGGGCGCGCTGGCTCACGATCGCAGCATCGATGGTGTCGCGGCGGTACGCGGCTATCTCGGCGAACTGGCCGCTCTGCACACCGAACTCGGTGCGGCGGGAGCCTATTCGGGTCCGGCGGTCGTCACCGCGGGTGGTAGCGCCTACCCCGAACTCGTGGTCGACGAACTCGCCGGGCTGGCCGATCCCGAGGGCGCGCGCGGCGTGCCGACCACCGTGGTCCTGCGCAGCGGCGCCTACCTCGTCCACGACGACGGCTTCTACGCGGGAATCTCTCCGCTGGCCGCGCCCGCGAAGCAACCCGGCCTTCGTTCGGCCATGCACGGCTGGGCCCGGGTGGTCTCGCGGCCCGAACCGGAACTGGCCCTGCTCGACGGCGGCAAACGCGATTTCCCCTTCGACGAAGGACTGCCGGTGGCCCAGCACGTGATCGGCGGCACCCTCCCATCGAACGCGGTGGTCACCGCGCTCAACGATCAGCACACCTTTCTGCGGTTGCCCGGTGCCGATGCGGCCGATCTACCGGTCGGCTCCGTCGTGCGGCTCGGTCTCTCGCACCCCTGCACCGCGTTCGACAAGTGGCGCCACATCCCGGTGATCGACAGCGTCGACGCGACCGACCCGCGCGTGGTCGACCTGATTCGCACCTACTTCTGACGGATAACCATGACGCACTTGCTCTTTCGTGACATCGACATCGTCGACGGCACCGGTGCCCCACGCACCCGCGGCGACGTTGCGGTCCGCGACGGCCATATCGCCGAGATCGCGCCACCCGGCACCATCGAATCCGACGCGAGAGTCGTTCCGGTACAACCGGGTTCGGTCATCGCGCCCGGATTCATCGACATGCACGCGCATTCCGATCTGTCTCTGCTCACCCATCCCGACCACTTCCCGAAGATCACCCAGGGCGTCACCACCGAGGTGATCGGCCAGGACGGGCTGTCCTACGCGCCGATCGACGACGCGGTGCTCGCGGTGGTGCGCAAGCAGATCGCCGGCTGGAACGGCAACCCGGGCGACTTCGACTTCGACTGGCGCACCGTCGCGCAATACCTGGACCGCCTCGACCAGGGGATCACGCCCAACGCCGCATACCTCGTTCCGCAGGGCACGCTGCGCATGCTCGTCGTCGGCAGTGAACAGCGGGTGGCCACCGCCGCCGAGATCGACCGGATGTGCGCGCTGCTGGCCGAGGGCTTCGAACAGGGCGCGGTCGGGATGTCCAGCGGGCTCACCTACACACCCGGAATGTATGCCGACACCGGCGAACTCGCCGCGTTGTGCGCGGTGGTCGCGTCCTACGGCGGCTTCTACGCACCGCACACCCGCTCCTACGGTGCGGGCGCACTCGAGGCCTACGCGGAGATGATCGGCCTGGCGAAGGCCACCGGCTGCGCGCTGCACCTGACCCACGCCACCATGAACTTCGGCGTGAACCGCGGCCGCGCACCGGAATTCCTCGCGATGCTCGCGCAGGGCCGCGCCGACGGGTGCGACATCACCCTCGACACCTATCCCTATCTGCCCGGCTCGACCACGCTGTCCGCGTTGCTGCCCAGCTGGGCGATGTCCGGCGGGCCCGACGCCGCACTGGCCCGCCTCGACGATCCGGCCGAGCGCGCGCGGATCACCGACGATGTCGACGTCAACGGCTCCGACGGCTGCCACGGCGTGACGGTCGAATGGGAGACCATCCAGATCAGCGGCGTCGGCGACGACGCATTGTCGGACGTGGTGGGCCGCACGCTCGCCGAGATCGCGGCCGAGCGTGGCATCGCCCCGGTGGCAGTGTTCTTCGATCTGCTGCGCCGCGACCAACTCGCCACCACGATCCTGCAGCACGTCGGTCACGAGGAGAACGTGCGCGCGATCATGGTCGACCCCGGCCACATGGGCGGTAGCGACGGTCTGCTCGTCGGCGCCCGACCACACCCGCGCGCCTGGGGCACCTTTCCGCGCTACCTCTCGCGCTACGTCCGGGAACTGGGTGTGCTCGGCCTCGAGGACTGCGTGCACCACCTCACCGGCCGCCCCGCCGCCCGGCTCCGCCTGGCCGAACGCGGCCTGATCCGAGTCGGTTACGCCGCCGACCTCGTCGTCTTCGATCCGGCGACGATCCACGACACGGCAACGTTCGAACACCCTAAACAGCAGGCTCGCGGTATCCAGCACGTGCTGGTCAACGGCGAATTCGCGGTGGAGAACGCCACCGCGACCGGAGTACGCGCCGGTCGTGCCCTGCGCCTTGACACCACGAAGGAGCGGACCCGATGAACCCGTTGCTCAGCTCGTCGTCGGAAGCCATGGAAGTGATCCGCGCGGACCGTGCCCTCACGGTGGTTCGCGCCCCCGACATCCCCGACCCGGCCGCGCTCGCCGGAGCGCTCGCGGGTGCCGGGCTGCGGGCGGTCGAACTGACCTTCACCACCCTCGGTGTGCTCGACGCGATCAGCAAGGCCACCGCGGCCACCGGCGCCGTGATCGGGGTCGGCACGGTGACCACCCGCGAGCAGGCCGAGGCCGCCATCGAGGTCGGTGCCCGGTTCCTGGTGACACCCGCATTGCGCCCCGAGGTCGCGGAAGTGGCTGTCGCACACACGATCCCGGTCATCATGGGTGCGTTCACACCGTCGGAGGTCCTCGCCGCGGCGGAGATGGGGGCGGCGGCGGTGAAGATCTTCCCGGCCCGCGCGCTGGGTCCGCAGTACGTCAAAGATCTGCTCGGGCCGTTCCCGCACATGTTCCTGATCCCCTCGGGCGGGGTCAATTCCCACAACGCCCGCGACTTCCTCCGAGCGGGCGCGATCGCCGTCACCGCGGGCACCGAAGTGGTCGCCCCGTCCGACGTCGAGGCCGCGCGCTGGGCGCACATCGGCTCCAAAGCCGCGCATTTCGTTCATTCGCTTGATTGAGAGGTTTTCCATGGGCGCCACCGTCGACTGGTTGCGCACCACCACCCCCGGGTTGCTGGTGCTGTGCGGTCTCGCGATCGCAGTACTACTCATCGCCATCATCAAGGTCAAACTGGAGCCGTTCGTCGCGCTGCTGTTGACCGGACTCCTGCTGGCGCTGGCCGCCGGGCTGCCGATCTCCCAGATCGTCGGTACACCGCTCAAAGCCGGTGAGTCACTACTGGAAACAGGCTTCGGTGGCATCCTCGGCCACATCGCGGTGATCATCGGCCTCGGTACCGTGCTCGGCGCCATCCTCGAAAGATCCGGTGGCGCCGACGTTCTCACCGACAAGCTGCTGAAGGTGTTCGGCGAGAAGGGCGCTCCCATCGCGATGGGCCTGCTCGGCCTGATCTTCGGCATCCCGGTGTTCTTCGACATCGGCATCTTCGTGCTCGCGCCACTGATCTATGTCGCCGCCAAGCGTGGTGGGCGTTCGCTGGTGCTCTACGCGATGCCGATGCTGGCCGGGCTGTCGATGACGCACGCGTTCCTGCCGCCGCACCCCGGTCCCGTCGCCCTCGGTGGGCTGCTCGGGGTGAGCCTGGGTTGGTTGATCCTGATGGGATTCGTCTGCGGTATTCCGGGTTTCATCGCCGCGGGCATCGTCTGGGGTTCCTACATCGGCAAGCGCGTTCAGGTGTCGGTGCCCGAGGAGTTCGTGCCACTGGAGCCGGACGAGGCCGAAGGCTCGGCGGGGTCCGGCGGCACCGCCGTCGTCACGAAGGCGCCGCCTTCGGTCGCGCTGATCGGTGCGATCATCGCGATCCCGCTGGTGCTGATCCTCGGTGCCACCTTCGGTTACCAACTCCTGGACAAGGATTCGGCGCTGCTGCAGGTGCTCACCTTCTTCGGTACCCCCGCCGTCGCGCTGCTGATCACCGTGCTCGTCGCGTTCTATCTACTCGGAATCCGGCGCGGCTCGACGGTGCAGGAACTGAGCACGATCACCGCCGAATCGCTCAAGCCGGTCGGCATGGTGCTGCTGGTGGTCGGCGCGGGCGCCTTCTTCGGCAAGGTCATCTCGGCCACCGGTATCGGCGCGGCGCTGGCCGACACGATGTCGGCGGCAGGTCTGCCGATCATCGTGCTCGCCTACCTGATCAGCTGCGGACTGCGCATCGCGCAGGGTTCGGCGACGGTCGCGATCGTCACCACCGGTGGCATCGTCGCACCGCTGGTCGCCGAGCAGGGCTACTCGCAGATGTCGATCGCGTTGATCGCCATGGCGATCGCGGCGGGCTCGATCATTCTCAGCCACGTCAACGACGGCGGCTTCTGGATCATTGCGAAGTACTTCAACATGACCGTCAAGCAGACCCTCCAAACCTGGACGGTCCTGGAAACCATTCTGTCCGTGGTGAGTTTCGCGGTCGCCGCCCTGCTGTTCTCGATCGTCTGACACCTGTCAGGAAGCCGGGCTGTCCCCACGGGTCAGCCCGGCTTCGTATGCCAGGATCGCGGCCTGCACGCGGTTGTCCACGCCGAGTCGCCGCAGGATCGCGCTGACGTGGAATTTCACCGTCGCCTCGGCGAGGAACAGACTGCGGCCGATGTCAGCGTTCGACAGTCCACGCCCGACCAGTGCGAGTACGTCCCGTTCGCGGCCGGTCAGCGCTTCGATGCGACGGCGCGCCGCCGTGACAACGGGTGCGGCGTTGCCGGACCGCGCGATGACCTTCTGTGCGATTCGCGGGGACAGGTAGGCCGCGCCGCCCGCCACGGCCCGAACACCGATGAGGAGTTCACGGGGGTCGGCGGCCTTGAGCAGGAAACCGTCGACGCCGTGCGTCATGGCGGCATCGACGTAGTCGTCCTCGTCGAAGGTGGTCAGCAGGACCACCGATGTCGCGGGCAGGGTGGCGCGTAGCTCGGCGGCGGCACCGAGGCCGTCCAGCCGGGGCATGCGGATATCGAGGAGCGCGATGTCGGGCCGGTGGTGTCGAGCCAACTCGACCGCTTCGCGCCCATCGCCCGCCTCGGCGATCACATCGATCTCCGAGTCCGTCGCCAGGATGGCCTTGACTCCGGCGCGGATCAACGGTTCGTCGTCGGCGAGCAGCACCCGGATCGTCATCGGCTTCCCCTGTTCCGGTCGAGCGGGATCTGAGCCCGGACGACGAATCGGTCGTTCTCGGCGTCGGCGTGAAATGTGCCGTCCAGCAAGTGGACTCGGTCCCGCAGGCCTGCGAGACCGACCCCGGTCGCCGCATCCGGTGGACTGTCCGACAGGTGGTTGTGGCCCGTGCCGGGTGCGGGGGATGGCATGGCGCCGATCGACGCACTGCGTTGGTTGTCGATCGTCACCTCGACCAGTGTCGGGGTGCGCCGCACGCGAATCACGACTTCGGCGCCGGGGGCATGGCGCGCTGCGTTCGTCAGTGACTCACGCACTATGTAGGACACGGTCCGCTCGACGAGCGGCGGCATCGGATCTCCGTCGAAACCCTGTGTGGTGACGGTCATTCCGGCGCTGCGGGCATTGTCGACCACCGTGGTGACGTGCTCGATGTGCGGATCGGTCGGGCCCGCCCGACGTAGCACCCCGATCGTGTTGCGGAGCCGATCGGTGGCTGTCGCCGCGGATGCCCGCAGTTCGGCCGCCGCCTGCCGGTTCCGCTCGGACAGGTCACCGGCCAGTTCCAGCGCACCGGCTCGCAAGGCGATCAGCGCCAGATCGTGGCCGAGGCTGTCGTGGATGTCCGCGGCGATCCGGGTGCGTTCGCGCAGTTCGGCGCGCTCGGTGATCAGCCGCTGCTCCTGTTCCAGAGAGGTGACGCGCTCGGCGCTCGCCGTCAGCAGTTCGGCCTGCTGACGCCGGAACCGGCCCGCCGACCAGGGCAGCGCGCAGGCGAGAACGAACGATGCGAGCACGCCGCTGCCGACCGAGAAGTCGACCAGCGTGAGCACCACCCCCGGCGCCGCCAGCACGGCGAGCACCGTCCATTCGTGCGGGAACGGCAGCCGCCGTCCGTGCAGATAGGCGGGTACGGCGAGCACGAGATACAGCACCTGCCGCCACAGCGGAAGATCGTCGAGGAACAGCCCGTTGATCTGGGTTGCTCCCGCGAGCAGCACCAGTGCGGCCCCGTTCCTCATTCTCCCGACCCTACCGATCGCAGCTGATGCAGCCGAGCCACCATGGTGACCAGCCCGGCCGCGCCTGCGATGCCGACCGCGATCGGGAGCGGCGCGTAGTAGGTCAGTTGCGCCCAGGTGACCGTTCGCCCGCCCATGATGATCGAGATGACCGCGGGGAAACCGGCGAACAGCAGGACGGGAATCAGCGCGGGCAACAGGCGCGCGCCGGTCCACCAACTCGATTTCCCGAGCCTGGCGCGCGCCCACCGTCGCGCCCGGATAGCACCGAGTACGCCGAGTCCGAGTGCCGCCATCGCGGTCACCGCGAGCGCGACCTCGGTCCACCCTCGGGTGCCGCCGGGCGTTTCCGGTGTCTCGCCGCGGCTCATCGCGGCGAGCCCGAGCATGATCGGGTAGGTGTCATCGGCGAGTCCGGCGCTGTTGGTCATCACCGCGAAGCCGTATCCGGTGTCGGGGTCGATCCCCTGCGCGGCGTTGTAGGTGAACAGGTTTCCGGAATGAACGAGCAGATCTCCTTCTTCCTCGGTGCCCCAACCCATTCCGTATCGATGCAGGGCCGGGGTGTGCATGGTCGTCAGGCTCTGCGCGGTGACGAGCTGCGGGCCGTTACCGGTGTTACTGATCAGCCATCGGCCCATGTCCGCTGCCGTCGTGATGACCGAACCTGCTCCGCCGCCTTCGAATCCGAGGAGGTCGGGCCGCGAAATCCACTGCCCGAACAGTGAATTGAAGCCAGGCGGTGCCGACAGGTCGGCATCGGTGCCGCTGGCGGTCATACCCAGCGGTCCGAAGACCCGCTCCCGCAGAAAGTCGCCGAAGCTGCGACCGCTGGCCACTTCCACCAGTCGTGCCGCGATGTCGTAGTTGACATTGCAGTAGGCCCACCGGCTCCCCGGCTCGGCGCCCAGCGTGCCGGTGCGCAAGGTGGCGACGTAGTCGGTCAGTGACCGCGCCTCGTCGGTGGCACCGATGTCCACCGTCCGATCCGACAGTCCCGAGGTCTGATTCAGCAAGTGCCGCACGGTAATCCGCTCCGCTCGAGGATCGGCCATCCGAAACTCGGGCAACTGCGCGACCACCGGCGCATCCAGCGTGAGCCGCCCGTCGTCGACCAGCATCATCACCGCGGTCGCCGTGATCGACTTGCTCAGCGAAGCGATCCGCATCGGCGAATCCGCCGTCATCGCCTCCCCGCGCGAATCCCGCCCCGCCCCGGTGGCATACACAACACTGTCGCCATGGGTGACCACCAGCGACACCCCCGGCAGCCCGGTCGAATCCATCGCGTCCGCTAGATAGGCGTCGATGGCAGCAGGAGAGAACTCGGCCGAGGCAGGCGCGGCGGCCGCACTCGACGCGGCGACTAGGCCGACAAGGATGGCGGCCGTGATCAGTACACGATGCATAGCTGAAACGCTAGAAGCGGTGCGCCGGAACCGGATCCGACGAACGGCCACGACCTGCCTAGACGAAAGTCGGGAAATGCCGGGCGAGATCGATCAGGCCAGTAGCGCGCGCGTCAGCCGGGCGAGCGCTTCGCGCGGGTCCTTGCCCGCCTCCGCGCCGGTCAGCCGGTGTACGACGGCGCCGTCCAGATAGTCGACGAGGATGCCGGTATCGGTCGCGGCCAGGCCGACAGCCGCGGCCATCTCGACGGCCCAGGCACGCAGCCGCTGGTGTCCTCGATGCACTGATTCGGCGAGAGTGGGCATCGTCTGCGACTCGCCGAACAGGGCTAGGCGTGCCTGCGTGCGGATGCGGTCGGTGGTTGTCGCGTGAGTGACGAACAGGGCGAGGCCGTCGATGAGGTGCTCCACCGTGGCGGGGCCCAGAGTGCGGTTCAGCGTCTCCCAGTCGGCGTGATCGCGGTGCTCGAGGCGCTCCGCGACACCACAGAGCAGCGCTTCGCGAGTACGGAAGTAGTTGGATGTCGAACCCGGCGGCAGGTCGGCGGTCCGGTCCACCGCGCGGTGAGTCAGCGCACGCGACCCGCCGGTGCCCAGTACCTCGATAGCGGCATCGAGGACCTGCTCGCGTTTGGTAACCACGCGCCGATACTACGCCCGTAGTGAGCCGCACTACATTCATAGTGTCTGGCACTACAGCAGTAGTACGGTCACGGTGGTACCTGAAAACGAGGGAGTGCGCGATGTCTACAGCAATCGTCGTCGGTGGCGGAATCGGCGGCCTGGCCGCGGCGCTCGCGCTGTCCGCGAGGGGTTGGTCTGTTCAGGTGCTGGAACGAGCGCCGGAGGTCGCGGAGGTGGGATCCGGGATTTCCCTGTGGTCCAACGCGTTACGCGCACTGGACGCTCTCGGCGTCGGCGAGACGGTCCGTGCGCAGGGAATGGCGGAAGTGTCGGCCGGAATTCGAGACGACCGTGGGCGATGGCTCTCGCGCACCGATGTGGCGACGTTGCGCGCGCGGTTCGGAGCTCCGGTCGTGATCCACCGGGCCCGGCTGTTGGACATTCTGCGCGCGGCGCTCGATGACGGCATCGTGCGCACCGGCGTCACTGTGCGCGAGGTGCTCGCCGACGGGACGGTGGTCCACTCGGCGGGCACCTCATCCGCCGATCTGGTCGTCGGTGCCGACGGGATTCACAGTGTCGTCCGACGTGCGGTCTGCGGCGAAGTCGCACCGCGCTACGCCGGCTACACCGTCTGGCGCGCCGTGGTCGACGCCGAGGAGCCGCTCACCGAATTCGGCGAAACCTGGGGTCGCGGGGCGCGTTTCGGCATTGCCCCGCTCGCGGACGGTCGCGTCTACTGCTTTGCCGTCTACAACGCCCCCGAAAACACCACCGGCAGCCTGGCCGAAGTCCGCGATCTCTTCGAGAACTGGCACCACCCGATCCCCGCGTTACTCGCCGCCGTGGACCCGAACACGGTGCTACACAACGATACCTACGAACTACCTGCCCTGCCCACCTTCACCGCGGGCCGTGTCGCCCTGCTCGGCGACGCCGCCCACGCGATGACGCCGAACCTCGGCCAGGGCGGCTGCCAAGCCCTCGAGGACGCGGTGGTCCTTGCCCAGCTGGCAGGCGAGCCCGACGGCCTCGCTCGCTATGACCGCGAACGCCGCCCGCGCACCCAGCTGATCGCCGGACGCTCCGCCCGGATCGGCACCATCGCCCAACTGTCCGCGCGGCCCCTGGTTGCCCTGCGCAACACGGCATTACGCCTCACGCCCGCATCGACCCAGCTCCGTTCGATGGCAGAGGTTCTCGACTGGACCTGCTGAGACGCGCTCAGCGGCCGCTCCGCCGACAGCCTTGAAGCCCGACCCGGCGGTCGTCTGGTTCGTCGTCACGGCGGTGCTGTTGGCCGCTATGCGGGGTGCCCGCACCCGCCCGCTCGTCGTGCAGGCAGACAGGATCAGAGCGGCGGTGAGCGTCGGCACGAGCTGGTCAGATCTCGCTCGGCCGGTGCGAGTGCGCGTCCTCGTTCCATGCGCACGCCGCCCGATGGTCGTGACTGGGAATGATGCGGACGGCGCCGCGGATCGCATGCAGGCGGTGGACGGTTCGCCAGGTCTCGGTGCGGTTATCGTCGGCCAGCATGCCCGGATAGCCCGACTTCTGCCGCAGTTCCTCGGCCTGGAGGTTGTGCCAGATCGCGTCTCCCGCGAGCAGCACCGGTCCGCGTTCGGTGCGTAAGAGCAAGCCGATGCTGCCGGGGGTGTGACCGGACAGGTCGACGAGCATGACCGCGCCGTCGCCGAACAGGTCGTGGCTGCGGGCGAAGGCGAGAACGGGCGGACCGTCGAGCTCGTAGCAGTCGAGCGGTCGTTCACGAACGGCTCGCCGCACTCCGCCGACCGGCGCCACCGGACCCGCCATCGCCCAGCTGTGTTCGGGTCGGTGGAGCCGCAGTGGCAGCCCGGGTAGATCGAGGAGGCCGGCGATATGGTCCCAGTGCAGGTGTGTCGGTAGGGCGAAGTCGATGGCGTGTGCCTCGATACCACTGCGGTGCAGGGACTCTCGGATGTCGAGGACGTCCTTCGGCGGCGTCACCGCGAGCCGCAGAACCTGGGGGAGTTCGACCACCGCCTGGCCGTTGACATCGACGCAGATGCCGGGGTCGACGAGAAAAGTCGCCTCGGGATGCCGGACGACGAAGGCCGTCATCGCGGACTCGATCCGCCGCGGGGTGAACAGGCCTTCGACGACGGCCGCCGTCGGCACACTCCTGGCATTCTGCGCCAGAACTGTCAGCTCGACTGTCGCCGTGCCGCGGGGCAGGCCGTTGTCGGGCAGCGAGGCGAGGAACCGGCGGTCGGGTCGTCGTGGCCGCACGGCACCCGTCACCGCCGACCCCACCGATCGGCAACACCGCCACAAGTCCGGTGCCGCGACCGAGTCGATCATCTGTGTCCGATTACCGTTGTGTCCCATGCGAACTAAGCTAATACTTCAGGTCGACCTGAAGTAAAGGGGCGAAGGTGTCGGATACCGCAGAGTCGCGTCGCATCGGTGACGCCGCCGCCGAACTGGGCGTCGCCACTCACGTCCTGCGTCACTGGGAGGACGCGGGCGTACTCGTTCCACCCCGCGCGTCCGGCGGTCAACGAATCTACGACGGCGAACTGATCGTCCGAGCCCGTCTCGTCCAGCTCTGCCAACGTGCCGGGCTGTCCCTGGCCGAGATCAAAGATCTGTTCGCGACCAGGTCCCGCACCCGCCGGGTGGCACTGTTCGCCGACAAACAAGCGCAACTGCAAGCTCGCGTCGACGATCTCACCCGAACCATCGACTTCCTCGCCCACGTTCTGCGCTGCACCCACCCGCTCGTGGACGAATGCCCGGACTGCGTCGAGTTCAGTCGTCCGGCTCGATGAATGAGGCGGACGTTGTGTCGGCGTCGATGCACTAGGGCGTTGCCTATATGCCCGTCGATCGGTGGTAGCGCGCGAGCATGGCTGCGGCGGTGGCGGTCATGGCCGCGCGGAGTTCGGATGGGGCGAGGACTTCGATGTGTTCGCCGAGGGGGAGTAGGGCGTGGGCCAGGACTTCGTAGGACTCGGCGGGAATCGTGATGTCGGTCCAGCCGTCGGCGTCGGGGGTTCCCACGGATGCGAGGGCCTCGCGCACTGCCGCCGGGTCGTTCATGAGGCGCAGCAGGCTCAGCCGGTCGGTGGCGATCCGGCAGCGTGCGCTGACTCGCAGCATTGATCGCGCGAACTCCTCGGCCGCGGATTGCCAGTGGTCGGCGAGGTCGAAAGTGGCCGGGCGGCTGAAGGATTCGCCGGTGGGCTCGGCGGTGGCGATCCGGCTCGCCCGGTAGGAGCGGATATCGGATCGGTCGCGGGCGATCAGGTACCAGGTGCCTGCCTTCATGACCAGGCCGAGCGGGTCGAGTGTCCGTTCGACCGTGCGGTCGCGGCGGCGGTAGGTGATCGCGAGGCGGTGGTCGTGCCAGAGGGCGTCGGCAACCGTGGCGAGGGTGGGGGTTTCGTCGGGACGCTGGAACCAGCCGGGCATGTCGATGTGGACGCGTTCGGCGATTCGGGTGGCCCGGCCGCGGAGTTCCGGCGGGAGGGCGGCGAGCATTTTCAGCTGGGCGGTGGCCAGGACGGTGCCGAGGCCCAGGTCTGCAGCGGCACCGGGGAGGCCGGCGAGGAGGACAGCGTCGGCTTCGTCGGAAGTGAGGCCGGTGAGCCGGGTGCGGTAGCCGTCGATCAACCGCACACCGCCGCCGCGTCCCGGCTCGCTGTACACCGGAACGCCCGCCGCCGACAGCGCCTCCACGTCCCGGTACACCGTGCGCACCGACACCTCCAGCTCCCGGGCCAGCTGGCTCGCGGTCGCGCCGCCGCCCGCTTGCAACAGGAGCAGCAGCTGCACCAGCCTGCTCGCTCGCATATCCCGAGACTAGCCGCAAAACCTGACACAGGATGTCAAGGTTGCGTCGTACCGTACGAGATATGACCACGTGGAGCCAATTCACCGAAGAAGCACCCACCATCGCCGCGCTGTTCCTGCGCCGGCGCCAGGCCACCGGCAACCTGTGCATGCTCGGCACTCTGCGCGCCGACGGATCGCCTCGCATCAGCCCGATCGAACCGATGATCTTCGAAGGCATGCTCGTGCTGGCCGGCATGCCGAACACCCGAAAATTCGACGACCTCGCCCGCGACCCGCGCTTCTGCCTGCACACCGCCACCGTCGACACCATGGTCTCCGACGGCGATGCGAAACTCTTCGGCACCGTCGCCGATCTGCACGACGAGGCGGTCCATGCCCGCTTCGCCCAAAAGCTGTTCGACGACAGCGGTTTCGACATCCGCGGCGAGAAGTTCGACCACTTCTACGTCGCCGATCTCACCGGGGCATCCACCGTCGAGACCAGCGACGACCACCTCGACATCACCGTCTGGAAACCCGGCGCAGGCGAAACGATCGTCCGCAAGCACTGAGTAATCTCGCCGCGCATGCCCGCGCGAACGGTCTCGGCTGGATCGCCCGTTCCGGCGCCGGTCGCGCCGTCCGCCTGACATCGACCGGTGAATCCGGTCTCCACGAAACCCTCGGGACGCCGAGAGCGCTGTTCGGCGGCGGCCCTCAGTCGACGGCGTGTTGATTATGACTGTCTGGTCAGTCATAATCGGAACATGCCGAAGAGAGTGGATGTGCATGCCCGGCGCACCGAAATCCTGGATGCGGCCGTTCGGGTGTTCGCGCGCAAGGGGTTCGCCTCGTCCCGGATCGAGGATGTCGCGGCCGAGGCCGGTGTCGCGAAAGGCAGTGTCTACCTCGCGGTCAGCAGTAGGGAGGAGCTGCTGACCGCGGCGTTCGACCAGTACCGCGCTCGCGCGCAGGAGCAGCTCGCGATTCCCGCGACCGGGTCGGCGCTGGATCGGCTGGCCGAGCTGATCCGGGCGACGGTCACGATGCTGGCGGCTCATCCCGACCACGCGCGCGTGCTGCTGGATGTGTGGGCCGCCCGCACGCCGATCGATATGGCCGCCGTGTACGCGGACTACCGCGCGGCGATCGCCGAGTTGCTGCGCGAGGCGGGCGCCGAGGGGCAGTTGCGGGCGGGGATCGGGGAGGGGCACGCGGCGGTGATCGTCGGCGCGATCGAAGGGTGCTTGGTGCAGTGGCTCGCCGACGATCAGGTCCGGTTCGCCGACCTGGCCGAACCCCTCGTGGCCGTGTGCGTGGACGGTCTGCGGCGATGACGATCACCGACCGGCTGATCGCCCCGAACGCGACGAGAAGTGAAGCCACCCTGTGCTATTCGGCGGCGGTGGCCGGTGGCGCGACAGCCGGTCTGCTCGCCGGGCACACGGGCGGGTCCGCGCTGGTGATCGCCGTGGTCGCGCTCGTCGGCTTCGACCTGTTCGGCGGCGCGGTCGTGAACGCGACGGCATCGGCGAAGCGCTGGTTCCATCGGCCCGGCCGCGACGCCCGCCACCACCTCGCGTTCGTGGCGATCCACGGCCAGCCGTTCCTGCTCGCACTGGTGGTGCCCGGGTTCGGCTGGTGGACGGCGGCCGCGATCTATGGGCTCGTCGTCGTGGCCGCCGTCGTGGTGACCGCGGTGCCGCACGACCTCCGCACACCGGTTGCCTTCGCCGCCACTGTCTTCGGTACCACGATCACCACTGCCGTGCTCACGGTTCCCACGTTCCTGCTCTGGTTCGGACCCGTCCTGCTGATCAAACTCCTGCTCGCCCACCTGCTGCCGGAACCGGGCACCGCCGACGACCGGCTGCCGATAGTGGGGTGACGATCGGCCGCGCGGTTTCGGAGATCGGACGTGCCGCTGTGCCACGATGAGCCGCATGGATCTGCTCGCGTCCGCTGGTGTCGGCGATCCCTCGCCGATCGTCTCGCTGTTCTGGATCGCACTCATCGCGGTGGTCGCGCCGCTGCTGTCGAGACTGGTGCGCGGGTACCTGCCGGATGTGGTGATCCTGCTGGTGGCCGGCGCGGTGGTCGGGCCGCATGTGCTCGGGTGGGCGAGCAGCGCGGGCGGTGTCGACCTGGTCAGCGAGCTGGGACTGGGGATGCTGTTCCTGCTGGCGGGCTACGAGCTCGATCCGCGATTGCTGGGTGGCCGATCGGGGCGGACGGCGTGGGTCGTGTGGATCGTGTGTCTGGTGTTCGCTGTCGCGATTGTCCTGGTGGCGACGGACACGTCGAGCGGCACGCGCGTCGCGGTCGCCATCGCGCTGACCTCCACGGCGCTGGGCACCCTGGTGCCGATTCTGAAGCAGGCGGGAATCGTCGACTCACCGCTGGGCCGGGCGGTGATGACGCACGGCGCGGTGGGTGAGCTGGGGCCGATCGTGGCGATGTCGGTGCTGCTCACCAGTAGAGATGCGGGCAGTGCGGTGGTGGTCGTGTTGATGTTCGTGGCGGCGGCCGTGGTCGTCGGATTCGTGCCGCTGCGGATGCTCGACCGCACCCCTGATCTCGGCGCCGCGATGGCCAAGCTGGGCGGCGGTACCTCGCAACTGCCGGTGCGCGGGGTGGTGCTGCTGCTCTTGGTGCTGATGGTGGTCGCCGAGGTCTTCGATCTGGATGTGGTGCTCGGCGCGTTCGCCGCGGGCATGATTCTGCGGCGCCTCATCGCGGCGGGGCACCCGGATGTGGACTCGTCGCTGGAGGCCATCGGGTACGGGCTGCTGATCCCGGTGTTCTTCGTGGTGTCGGGGATGGGTATCGATGTCGCGGCGGTCGGGCGGAATCCGGCGCTGTGGCTGTGGTTCGTGGTCACCATCGCGATCGCACGCGGCTTGCCCGTCTGGCTGAGCGAGCGGTTCGTGCCGCGCGGGGACAACCTGACGACCGGACGCGAGCGCGTCGAATTGGCCCTCTATGCCGCGACCGGACTGCCGATTATCGTCGCGGTGACCCAGGTCGCCACCCAGACCGGCCTGTTGACCGCCGATGTCGCCTCGATCCTGGTTGCGGCGGGCGCGACGACGGTTCTGGTGTTTCCGCTGGTAGCACGCCTGATCGGGGCGTCGGAGGCGAAGTCGGTCACACCCGCTCATGAATGAGCTTGCATAGTCGTGCATAATCATCACATGGTTGATTCGTCGGGAGGACCCGTGTTGCGGGTGGCGGTTGCCGGTGCGAGTGGATACGCCGGTGGCGAAGTGTTGCGACTACTGCTCGGGCATCCCGAATACCGAGCGGGGCGCCTCGAGATCGGGGCGCTGACCGCCGGTTCCAACGCGGGTACCGCGCTGGGCGCGCTACAGCCGCACCTGCTGCCGCTGGCCGACCGGATCCTCGACGAGACCACCCCCGACATCCTGGCCGGTCACGACATCGTGTTCCTCGGCCTCCCACACGGCCAGTCCGGCGCGATCGCGCAAGCGCTGTCCGACGAGACGGTCATCATCGACTGCGGCGCCGACTACCGGCTCACCGACGCCGCCGCCTGGGAGAAGTACTACGGCAGCCCCCACGCGGGCAGCTGGCCCTACGGTCTGCCCGAACTGCCCGGTGCGCGGGCGAAGCTCACCGGCGCCCGGCGGATCGCCGTTCCCGGCTGCTATCCGACCGTGTCGAGTGTGGCGCTGGCCCCGGCGATCGCCGCCGGGATCATCGAGCCCGCGGTGAATGTGGTTGCGGTGAGCGGTACTTCGGGTGCGGGACGCAAGCTCGATGTCGGTCTGCTCGGTTCCGAGGTGATGGGCAGCGTTCGGGCCTACAGTGTCGCGGGAGCCCACCGGCACACCCCCGAGATCGCGCAGAACCTGAAAGCCGCAGGCGGCGTCGACGTCTCGGTGTCGTTCACCCCGGTGCTCGCGCCGATGCCGCGCGGCATCCTCGCCACTTGCACCGCCCCGACGAAGGTCGATGCCGCGCAGGCACGTGCCGTCTACGAAAAGGCGTATGCCGACGAACCTTTCGTGCACCTGCTGCCCGAAGGCGTACTGCCGCAGACCGGTTCGGTGCTCGGCTCCAACGCCATCACCCTGCAGGTCACCGTCGACGCCGACGCGGGTCTGCTCGTAGTGATCGGCGCGATCGACAACTTGACCAAGGGCACCGCGGGCGCCGCGGTGCAATCGATGAATCTGGCCGTCGGATTCGACGAGACCGCAGGACTTTCCACCGTAGGAGTGGCACCGTGACGACCCCTGATCCGCAGACCCCGGACCACGGCAAACTGATCCACACCCAGGGCGTCACCGCGCCGCTGGGTTTCCGCGCGGCGGGCATCGCGGCCGGCCTCAAGGTCAGCGGCAAGCCCGACCTCGCGCTGGTGCTCAACGAGGGCCCCGAGTACTCGGCGGCCGGTGTCTTCACCAGCAATCAGGTCAAGGCCGCGCCGGTGCTGTGGTCGCAGCAGGTGCTGAAGACCGGTCACCTGCGCGCGGTGATCCTGAACTCCGGCGGCGCTAACGCCTGCACGGGCCACGGCGGTTTCCAGGACACCCACAAGACCGCCGAGGAACTCGCCGCGGCACTGAGCAATTGGGGCACCGAGACGGGCGCGGGCGAGATCGCGGTCTGCTCGACCGGGCTCATCGGTGACCGCCTGCCGATGGACAAGCTGATTCCGGCGATCACCGAGATCGTGCACGAGATGGGCGGCGGCATGTCGGGTGGCTCCGATGCCGCCCACGCCATCATGACCACCGACACCGTCCCGAAGGAGTCGGCGTTCCACAGCGAGGACAAGTGGAACGTCGGCGGTATGGCCAAGGGCGCGGGCATGCTCGCGCCGTCGCTGGCCACCATGCTCGTCGTGCTCACCACCGACGCCGTCGCCACGCCCGACCAACTCGACTCCGCGCTGCGCAAGGCCACGAAATACACCTTCGACCGGCTCGATGTCGACGGTTCGTGCTCCACCAACGACACCGTGCTGCTCATGGCCAACGGCGCCAGTGGCGTCGCGCCCTCGCAGGAAGATCTCGACGCCGCGGTGTTCACCGTCTGTGACGACCTGGCCGCGCAGCTGATGGCCGACGCCGAGGGTGTCACCAAGCGGGTCCAGGTCACCGTTACCGGTGCGGCCTCCGAGGACGAGGCACTGACCGCCGCTCGCGCTGTCGCCCGCGACAGTCTGGTCAAGACCGCGCTGTTCGGCTCCGATCCGAACTGGGGCCGCGTGCTCGCCGCGGTCGGCATCGCGCCGGTGACCCTCGATCCGAACCGGATCGCGGTGTCGTTCAACGGCAATCCGGTCTGTGTCGACAGTGTCGGCGCGCCCGGCGCCCGCGAGGTCGACCTGTCCGGCGAAGACGTCGACGTACTGATCGAGCTCAATGTGGGCGAGGGCACCGCGATGGTGCGCACCACCGACCTCTCGCACGCCTACGTCGAAGAGAACTCGGCGTACAGCTCATGAGTAGCAGTGTGGTGCACACCCTTTCGGCACTGGACAAGGCGCACGTGCTCGCCGACGCGCTGCCGTGGCTGCAGAAGTTCCGCGACAAGATCGTCGTCGTGAAATACGGCGGCAACGCCATGATCGACGACGAACTCAAGTCGGCCTTCGCCGCCGACATGGCGTTCCTGCGCACCGTCGGCGTGCACCCCGTGGTGGTGCACGGCGGCGGCCCGCAGATCAACGCCATGCTGAAGAGGCTCGGGATGGAAGGTGAATTCCGCGGCGGCTTCCGTGTCACCACCCCCGAGGTGATGGACGTGGTGCGGATGGTGCTGTTCGGTCAGGTGGGCCGTGAGCTCGTCGGGCTGATCAACGCGCACGGGCCGTACGCGGTCGGCATCTCCGGCGAGGACGCGCACCTGTTCACCGCCACCCGGCGCACCGTCGCGGTCGAGGGCGTCGCCACCGATATCGGCCTGGTCGGCGACGTCACCGAGGTCAACCCCGGCGCTGTGCTCGACCTGATCGACGCGGGCCGCATCCCGGTGGTCTCCACCATCGCCCCCGACGCCGACGGCGTGGTGCACAACATCAACGCCGACACCGCCGCCGCCGCACTGGCCGAGGGCATCGGCGCGGAGAAACTCGTCGTGCTCACCGACGTCGAGGGCCTCTACACCGACTGGCCGGACCGCTCCTCGCTGACCAGCCGGATCGACGCCGACGCGTTGGCGAAGTTGCTGCCGCGCCTGGATGCGGGCATGGTGCCGAAGATGGAAGCGTGTCTGCGCGCCGTGCTCGGCGGGGTCCCCAGTGCCCACGTGATCGACGGGCGCGTGCCGCATTCGGTACTACTGGAACTGTTCACCGGAGAAGGAATCGGAACCATGGTGACCCCCGCCGGGTCGCCGGATGGAACGCAATCATGAGCGAAACAGAGATGCTGCAGCAGCGGTGGTCGGCCGCGATGATGGACAACTACGGCACCCCGAAGGTCGCGCTGGTGCGCGGCGCCGGTGCGGTGCTCTACGACGCCGACGGCAAGCGCTACATCGACTTCCTCGGTGGCATCGCGGTCAACAGCCTCGGCCACGCCCACCCCGCCATCCTGGAAGCGGTCACCCAGCAACTCGGCACCCTCGGCCACGTGTCGAACCTGTACGCCAGCGAGCCCGTGATCGAGCTCGCCGAGAAGCTGCTGGCCCACTTCGGCGACGGCGAGGGCAAGGCGTTCTTCTGCAACTCCGGCACCGAGGCCAACGAAGCCGCGTTCAAGATCGCGCGGCTCACCGGGCGGTCCAAGATCGTCGCCGCCGAGGAAGCGTTCCACGGGCGCACCATGGGCGCGCTCGCCCTGACCGGTCAGGCTGCCAAGCGGGCGCCGTTCGAGCCGATGCCGCCCGGTGTCGTGCACGTGCCCTACGGTGACGCCGCCGCACTCGAAGCCGTCGTCGATTCCGACACCGCCGCGGTGTTCCTCGAGCCGATGATGGGGGAGAGCGGTGTGGTGGTCCCGCCGCACGACTACTTGGCTCGGGCGCGCGAGATCACCTCGCGGGCCGGGGCATTGCTGATCCTCGACGAGGTGCAGACCGGAATCGGCCGCACCGGAACGTTTTTCGCGCACCAGGCGGCGGGCATCGTGCCCGACGCGATCACCCTGGCCAAGGGCCTCGGCGGTGGTCTGCCGATCGGCGCCGTGCTGGCGCAGGGCCGGGCCGCCGAACTGCTCACGCCCGGCCTGCACGGCACCACCTTCGGCGGCAATCCCGTGTGCGCCGCAGCGGCATTGGCGGTACTGCGGACGATCGACTCCGAGGACCTGCTGACCCATGTGGAGTGGATCGGCAAGCGACTCAGCGATGGGATCGCCCTGCTCGAACACCCTGAAATCGACCACGTGCGTGGCGCGGGCCTGCTCATCGGCATCGTGCTGAAAAACGACATCTCCGCCTATGTCGACGAACGGGCGCGCGAGGCCGGCTACCTGCTGAACCCCGCCAAGCCCAACGTGATCCGGTTGGCACCACCCCTGGTGCTCACCGAAACCCAGGCCGACAATTTCGTCGCCGACCTGCCCGAGATCCTCGACAAGACCGCCGCCGATGCTAAGGGAGCGACCGCATGACCCTGCGTCATTTCTTGCGCGACGACGATGTGACCCAGGCCGAGCAGGCCGAAATCCTCGCCATCGCCGCCGAATTGAAGAAGGACCCCTTCGCGTACCGGCCACTGGACGGCCCACGCGGGGTCGGGGTGATCTTCGAGAAGAACTCCACCCGCACCCGCTTCTCGTTCGAGCTCGGCATCGCTCAGCTCGGCGGCCACGCCGTGGTCGTCGACGGCCGCGACACCCAGCTGGGTCGTGAGGAAACCCTCGGCGATACCGGCAGCGTGCTCTCGCGCTACGTCGACGCCATCGTGTGGCGGACCTTCGAACAGTCGCGCCTGGACGAGATGGCGGTCACCGCAACGGTTCCCGTGGTGAACGCGCTGTCCAACGAGTTCCATCCCTGCCAGGTGCTCGCCGATCTGCAGACGATCAGCGAGCGCAAGGGTTCGCTCGCCGGGCGCAACCTCACCTACTTCGGTGACGGCGCCAACAATATGGCGCACTCGCTGCTGCTCGGTGGTGTGACCGCTGGAATGAATGTGACCGTGGCCGCGCCCGCGGGCTTCGAGCCGCTGCCGTGGATCCTGGACGCCGCTGCCAAGCGGGCCGCGGAAACCGGTGCGACTGTGTCGGTCACGGGTGACCCGGTGGTCGGCGCGACCGGCGCCGATGTGCTCGTCACCGACACCTGGACCTCCATGGGTCAGGAGAACGACGGTCTCGACCGCGTCGGTCCGTTCCGCCCGTTCCAGCTCAATACCGAGCTGCTCGCTCACGCCGAACCGGAAGCGATTGTGCTGCACTGTCTTCCGGCCCACCGTGGCGAGGAGATCACCGACGAGGTGCTCGACGGCGGACACAGCGTGGTCTGGGACGAAGCCGAGAACCGCCTGCACGCGCAGAAGGCGCTGCTGGTGTGGCTGCTCGCGAAAGCCGCCGCGTGAGACCGCGAACCGGGGCCGGTGTGGAGGCCGTGCGATCATGAGTGCACCCGAGAAGGGTTCGCCCGCGATCGCCCGCACCCGCGCCGGCCGCCAGTCGCGCATCATCGAACTGCTGACCTCCCACTCGGTCCGCAGCCAGACCGAACTCGCCGCCCTGCTGTCGGCCGAGGGCATCGAAACCACCCAGGCCACCCTGTCGCGTGACCTCGACGAACTCGGCGCGGTGAAGCTGCGGGCAGCCGACGGCGGCGCGGGCGTCTACATCGTCCCCGAGGACGGCAGCCCCGTCCGCGGTGTCACCGGTGGCACCGGCCGCCTGTCCAAGCTCCTCGGTGACCTGCTCGTCTCCACCGACGCCAGCGGCAATCTCGCCGTCCTGCGCACCCCGCCCGGCGCCGCCCACTTCCTGGCCAGCGCCCTCGACCGCGCCGCCCTGCCCTACATCGTCGGCACCATCGCCGGCGACGACACCATCGCCGTCATCGCCCGCGAGCCACTCACCGGCGCCGAACTGGCCGCGAAAATCGAAGACCTGGCCTGAGCCGACCACGGTTGGCTTGCCGTGCCGTTGCTCAACCATGCAGGCTTATGTGCCGCGCTGGGCGCGCAGGCCGGTGAGGCCACGACGGTGAGGAGTGGGGCGGCGGCAGGCGGCGTCGCCTTTACCCTTCCGCGGCATCCGCTCGCCCCGATGGCCGTGCTCGACTCGCACCGATATGCCACAGCACGGCGTAGATCACCCAGGCGCAAGCAGTCGCCTGGGCGGCACCGACGATCGTGTGGCGAACCAGGTCGTAGGTGCTGACTCGAGTGACCGGATCGTCGACAGAGAGCCCCGCGCCGATCGTGGCCGCCGCGAGGAGAACGGCTATGACGGCCCACCGCCACCGCATCGAAGCGGCGGCGGTGCGGCGGGTACGGCGCACCAAGAGATAGGCGAGAGCCGCCGTTCCGGCGAGAGAGCAGACGTAACCGAGGACGTTATAGGTCTTGTGTGGCTCGACGACCGTCGTCCGCAAGACATCCCAGTGCTGGACAGCGAAACCCGTTGTCTGAGTGAAGGAATCCCAGAGTACGTGTGTCGCGGCGCCGACGAGAACGGCGGTAACGGTCCGCGCCACGCCGCGCCACGCCCGTCCGGAACCAGCCGGGACGGATAGCGACAAGGGCAGCAGCGCACCGGCAGGGCCTTCGGAGAAGCGGAATGCCGACAGCACCACGAGACCGACCAGCAGGTCCCACCACAGGATCCCGATGACCGAGTGGGTCGTGGAGCCGGACAGCGACACCGGCAGGTAGTAGACGACATCCGGGGCGACAGACCCGGCGACGAGGGCGGCAAGGGGAAGGTGCCTGGCAAAGGGCAGCACCGCAATCGGGTGGGCGAACGTGATCGGCACTCAGCCACCGTAATCGGTTGCGGTACTGCGCTACTCGGCCCTCGAACGCGGTGGGGCGCTGGTCGTTGGCGCCGGACCGGTCGAGCTGTCAGCTCTGCGACAGGCGCTGCCAGGTCCAATCGACGCGGATATCGAGGGGTGAGTCGGGCGTGACCAGCCGGGGTTCGGTGTTGAGGCCGTCGGGTGGGCCGGACTGGGCCTCTACGGACAGTGATTGCTCCGGCAGCGTCCAGATGACGACGTCGTGTACCGGGCTGGTGATGGTGAACTCGAGGAACCCGGGCCAGGTGAGGCGGGCGAGAACGCCGTTGGGCATGGCGAAGCAGTCGTCCCATGGTGGTGGCGTCGGCGCGATCTCGCGGCCGGTGGGCAGGTAGTCGTCGCCGCGTTCGTACTGCCATGCCGGGTCGAAATCGAGGCGCACCGGCCCGGTCGCGGGCGGGACTTCGCGCAGGAACCACGGATGCCAGCCGCCCTGGGCGGGGAAGACTTCGTGGTCGGTGGCGATGCGCATCGCCAGGGTGAGGCCGATGTCGGTGAGGGTGAACGTCTGGGTGACGGTGCCCGCGAACGGCCACGGGTCATCGAGACGGTGACTGATCGTCGCCGCGGTCGGCGAAGTCGCGATTACGTCCCACGCCCCGTCGCGCGCGGTGCCGTGGATGCTGTGCGGGGGATTGTTGATCGGCATCCGATACGCCTGGTCGCCGACGGTCAGTTCGCCGTTGCCGAGCCGACCAGCCCACGGCGCCATGACGAAACAGCCTGTTCCCGGGTCTTGCCGGAGCAGTTCGGTGCCGTCGACGGTGAGGCTGTGGATCGCGCCGCCGTCACCCGGGGCGATCGTGAGACCCGCGGAGCCCGCATCGAGCCGCACATCGTCGGTCATGATTCGCACCCTAGCTGCGCGGCTCCGCTATCGGCGGCAACTCGCACCGAAAGCTGGGGCGAGGGTGCGGCTCTCAGTTGAACGGGTACTGCCCGCCGCCCGCGCCGCCACCCTGGTTGTTCGGCGTGGCGATGTCGATGATGTTCTGGACCAGTTCGACGACGGCCCGGCCGACATCGAGAACACCGTTGCCGAGGGTCGAGAATTCCTGCGCGATGTAGTGGAGCATCTTGTTCGTCCTCACGTGTGGCGAGCCGAATAGTGCTCTCCCAGCGTGCCACACGCGGCGATCAGGAGTTGAGGAAGTTCAGGATCAGCAGCGTCAACGGGGCGGTGATCTCGAAGGTTGTCTGCAAGACGTACAGCCCGAGACCGGCGATGGCGGCATAGTTGTCGGAGAGATACTGCAGGGCGTCGTCCACGGTGTGCTCCTCTGATCGAAGTGGGTCAGGCGAAGAATCCCTGGAGCAGGGGAGTGCCCAGCTCGATGACGACCTTGGCCACGGTCAAACTCATGTTCCCGAGGCCGATGACCACCGTTCCGATCAGGTCGTAGTTGGCCTCGGCGAAATCACGTAGCGACTGCATGATGGCTCCTCTCGGTCCCGACCCATAGCTATCTGCTGTGACCAGCGTCTCACAGCCGAGGGTACTCGCCAAGGGTTGCGACGGTGTCGTCGCAGGTAATCGGCCATTTCGGCGTTGCGGACCGATGCGGCACCCCCCCAGTTATGAATGAGATTGCATCATCATGCATAATCATTTGTAGCAACGGCGTGAGCCGAACCGGCGGCCGGAGCATCCATACTGCTCAGGGCAGCCCTTTACGTACCAGACTTCGAGGAGCACAACAGACATGTCCGATCGCGTCGTACTCGCCTACTCCGGTGGGCTTGACACCTCCGTCGCCATCAGCTGGATCGCGAAGGAGACCGGTTCCGAGGTGGTGGCCGTGGCCATCGACCTGGGCCAGGGCGGCGAGGACATGAGCGCGATCCGACAGCGCGCACTGGACTGCGGCGCCGTCGAGGCCATCGTGGTCGACGCGCGCGACGAGTTCGCCGACGAGTACTGCCTGCCCACCATCCAGGCCAACGCCATGTACATGGGCCAGTACCCGCTCGTCTCGGCCATCAGCCGTCCGCTGATCGTCAAGCACCTCGTCGAGGCCGCGAAGTTCCACAACGCCACCACCGTCTCGCACGGCTGCACCGGCAAGGGCAACGACCAGGTCCGCTTCGAGGTCGGCATCGGCGCGCTCGCGCCCGACCTCGAGGTCATCGCCCCGGTTCGCGACTACGCCTGGACCCGCGAGAAGGCCATCGCCTTCGCCGAGCAGAACAGCCTGCCGATCAACGTCACCAAGAAGTCGCCGTTCTCCATCGACCAGAACGTGTGGGGTCGCGCTGTCGAGACCGGGTTCCTCGAGGACCTGTGGAACGCGCCGACCAAGGACGTCTACGACTACACCGCCGACGCGACGGTGAATTTCGAGGCGCCCGACGAGGTCATCATCACCTTCGAGAAGGGTGTGCCGGTCGCCATCGACGGCCGCCCGGTCTCGGTGCTGCAGGCCATCGAGGAGATGAACCAGCGCGCGGGTCGTCAGGGTGTCGGCCGTCTCGACATGGTCGAGGACCGGCTCGTCGGCATCAAGAGCCGCGAGATCTACGAGGCACCGGGCGCCATCGCGCTGATCACCGCGCACCAGGCTCTCGAAGCCGTCACCGTCGAGCGTGAACTGGCCCGCTACAAGCGCCAGGTCGAGCAGCGCTGGGGCGAGCTGGCCTACGACGGCCTGTGGTTCTCCCCGCTCAAGCGCGCGCTCGACGCCTTCATCTCCGACACCCAGCAGACCGTGACCGGCGAGATCCGGATGGTGCTGCACGGTGGGTCCGCGGTCGTCAACGGCCGTCGTTCCGAGCAGTCGCTCTACGACTTCAACCTGGCCACCTACGACGAGGGCGACACCTTCGACCAGTCCCTGGCCAAGGGCTTCGTCCAGATCCACGGCCTGTCCTCGAAGGTCGCCGCCCGCCGCGACCTGAATCAGAAATAATACGGGGAGAACCGCCCTCGTAGTCTCGATACCGGCCGGTCCCCACGGATCGGCCGGTGTCGTCATCATCCATGCCCGCCATCCCGACCGGAGGAGACATCGACTATGACCCACAGTGGAACCAACGAAGGTGCGCTCTGGGGTGGGCGATTCGCTTCTGGTCCGGCCGAGGCGATGGCGGCATTGAGCAAGTCGACCCACTTCGACTGGGTGCTGGCGCCCTATGACATTCGCGCCTCCAAGGCGCACGCCCGGGTGCTGCACAAAGCCGGGCTGCTCGCCGACGATGATCTGCCCGCCATGCTCGCCGGTCTGGACGCGCTCGCCGCCGACGTCGCCTCGGGCGCCTACGGCCCGGCCGATTCCGACGAGGATGTACACGGTGCGCTCGAGCGTGGGCTGATCGAGCGGGTCGGCACCGAGCTCGGTGGTCGGCTGCGGGCCGGTCGCTCGCGCAACGACCAGGTGGCGACCCTGTTCCGGATGTGGCTGCGCGACGGTGTGCGTCGCGTCGCCGCCGGTGTGCTCGACGTGGTCGACGCCCTGGTCGCGCAGGCCGCCGCACACCCCGACGCCGTGATGCCGGGCAAGACCCACCTGCAAGCCGCGCAGCCGGTGCTCCTCTCTCATCACCTGCTCGCCCACGCGCATCCGCTACTGCGCGATCTGGAACGCCTGCGCGACTTCGACAAACGCGCCGCCATCTCGCCGTACGGTTCGGGCGCGCTGGCCGGTTCCTCGCTGGGTCTGGACCCCGAGCAGATCGCCACGGAGCTGAATTTCACTGCTTCCGCGGCCAATTCGATCGACGCCACCTCCTCCCGTGACTTCGCCGCCGAGGCGGCATTCGTGCTGGCCATGATCGGTGTCGATCTGAGCCGGATGGCCGAAGAGGTCATCATCTGGAGCACACCGGAATTCGGCTACGTCACCCTCGCTGACGCCTGGTCGACCGGTTCGTCGATCATGCCGCAGAAGAAGAACCCCGATGTCTCGGAGCTGACCCGCGGCAAGGCGGGCCGCCTGATCGGCAACCTGACCGGTCTGCTGGCAACGCTGAAAGCCCAACCGCTGGCCTACAACCGGGACCTCCAGGAGGACAAGGAGCCCCTGTTCGACTCGGTCGCTCAGCTGGAACTGCTCCTCCCCGCCATCGCGGGATTGGTCGGCACTCTCACCTTCCACACCGACCGAATGGCCGAATTGGCCCCTGCCGGTTTCACTCTCGCCACCGACATCGCCGAATGGATGGTGCGCCAAGGTGTTCCGTTCCGCGTCGCCCACGAAGCGGCCGGTGCGTGTGTGCGGGTAGCCGAGTCGCGTGGAGTCGGCCTCGACGAACTGACCGACGCCGAATTCGCCGCCGTCGATCCGGCACTGACTGCCGGTGTGCGCGAAGTGCTCACGGTGCAGGGCTCCATCGCCTCGCGCAGCGCACGCGGCGGTACCGCCGGTGCGCGGGTGGCCGAGCAGCTCGACGAGGTTCGCAAGACCGCCGACGACGCACGCGCCTGGCTGCGCTGACCGGCAGGTGGTGACTTCACCCACCACCTGCTTGCCAAGTGGTTGCCGGTGTGACAGCTTGGCAGTGAGCCCGAACGGGGCTCCCGGACGAGGGTAGCCGTACCCGGAGTGCGACAAGACGGCCACAGGAGGCTCGTCATGTCGTGGATTCTGCTCATTATCTCCGGTGTACTGGAAGCGGTGTGGGCCACCGCGCTGGGCCGGACCGAAGGGTTCACCCGACTCGTTCCGACCGTGGTGTTCGGCGTAGCCCTGGCCGCCAGCATGACCGGACTCGCGCTGGCCATGCGCGATCTTCCCGTCGGCACCGCGTATGCGGTCTGGGTTGGCATCGGCGCCGTGCTGACCGTCGTCTATGCCATGGTCACCGGCGCGGAGGCGTTCTCGGTTGTGAAGGCCGTGTTCCTGGTGATGATCGTTGCCGGTGTGGTCGGGCTGAAAATGGCGCACTGAACTCGGTGGGGCGCACGGGTTTCTAGAGCTCGGCGTGTACGCGGAAACCCGAGTCACGCAGTGCTTCCAGGACGTCGTCGCGGTGCGCGGAGCCGCGGGTTTCCACGGTGAGCGACACCTCGACCTCGTCGACAGCCAACCACGGACCCGTCCGTGAGTGCACGACATCCACCACGCTCGCGCCCGCGCGCCCGACCACGGCGAGCAGTGCGGACAGCGCGCCCGGCCGGTCATCGATCGTGACGTGCATGGCCAGGTAGCGGCCCGCGGCGCTGAGACCGTGGCCGATCACGCGAGTGAGCAACAGCGGGTCGATATTTCCGCCCGACAAGATGGTCACCACCGGGCCGGGCGGGTCCTCGAGAGCGGAGGTGAGCAAGGCGGCGACGCCCGCCGCACCCGCGGGTTCGACGACGAGTTTGGCCCGTTCGAGGCAGAGCAACAGTGCTCTCGACAGGGCGTCCTCGTCGACGGTGACGATCTCGGACACCAGCTCGGCGACGTGGGCGAAAGGCACCGCACCGGGTAGCCCGACCGCGATACCGTCGGCCATCGTCGACATTCGCGGCACCCGGACCGGCCTGCCCGCCACCAGCGAATCCGGCCACGCCGCCGCCTCGGCCGCCTGCACGCCGATCACCCGGACATTCGGCGCCAACGCGTGCAATGCCACCGCGACACCCGCGAGCAGCCCACCACCACCGGTCGGCACGACCACCGTGCCCACCTCGGGAACCTGCTCGAGGATTTCCAGCGCGACCGTCGCCTGACCGGCGACGATATCGGGATGGTCGAAGGGATGGATCAGGGTCGCGCCGGTCCGATCGGCGAATTCCTGTGCGGCGACCAAGGATTCGTCGATTGTGTCACCCACCAGATGCACGTCGGCACCGTAGGCGCGGGTAGCGACCAGCTTCGGTAGCGAGGCCCCGACCGGCATGAACACCGTCGAGGCGATCCCGAGTTCGCTCGCCGCCCACGCCACTCCTTGCGCATGATTGCCCGCGCTGGCCGCCACCACACCCCGCGCCCGATCCGCCGCGGGCAGATTCGCGATCCGGTTATAGGCCCCGCGCGGCTTGAACGACCCGGTCCGCTGCAAGTTCTCGCATTTGAGTAGCACCCGCGTGCCCGCCCGCTCCGACAACACCCGCGACCCCACGATCGGCGTCCGCCGGATCACCGGCGCCAGCAGTCGCGCGGCTTCCTCGATCCGCTCCAGTCCCACGGTCTCCATCGGCCACATAGTGCCAGGTTCGGCATCGTGAGTCGGGTATCCAGGTGTTGCGTCCATATTGTGCAGTGATCAACCGCCCAGCCAGTGGCTCAGGGGAGTCGCGACGATGTGGCGATGTTGTGGGCGATGGTGCCGAGGCGGGTGAGGCGGGCATCGCCCAGCGGGGTGAGTTTGCCGCCGAGGCGGTTGGTGACGAAGGCGAGGGAGAGGCCGGTTTCGGGATCGGCGAAGGCGCCGGAGCCGCCGAGGCCGAAGTGGCCGAAGGCGGAGATCGGGTCGGCCTTGGAGGGTTTCATCGGGACGCCGTGGAAGCCCATGGCCCAGGGGATGCGGAATGCCAGGACGTAGTCGGGAGTGAAGACCTGACGGGTGGCGAACCGGGGGATCGAGTCGGGGGAGAGGATGCGGGTGCCGTCGAGTTCACCGCCGTTGGCGAGGGCGGCGTAGACGCGGGCCAAGGCGCGGGCGGAGAAGACGCCGTTCACGCCGGGCATCACCGAATCATGGACGCGCGCATCGACTATCAGGTCAGCGAACCCGCGCGGGGTGGTTTCCGCCGCGGCGGCGAAACGGGTGCGGGTCAGCAGATCGGAGCCGGTGTCCCAGTCCATGCCCGCGGCGCGCAGCCGCGGGAAGGTGGTGGCGATGCGGTGGCGCTGGTCGTGCGGTACGCGGAACCAGAGTTCCTCGGCGCCAAGGGGTTCGGCGAGCTCGGTGCGCACGACATCGACGAACTCACGACCCGTGACCCGCGCGACGATCTCGGCGGCCAGGTGCCCGTAGCTGATTCCGTGATAGCCGCTGGTGAGCTGGCGCCGTGGGTCGGGAGTAGCCGCGGCCAGGGCGGCGGTGACGGCGTTGTCGTCGAGGAAACTCTCGATCGGGCCCGGCAGCAGACCGCGCAGCCGGTGCAGGCCGGCCCGGTGGGTGAGCACATCACGCACGGTGATGTCAGCCTTGCCCGCTGCGGCGAACTCGGGCCAGTACTCGGCGACGGGGCTGTTGTAATCGAGCTGCCCACGATCGGCCAACTGGTGAATCACCGTGGAAGCCACGCCTTTTCCGGTGGAGAAACCCAATGCCACCGAATCGGCTGTCCACGGCACACCCGGACTCGCGTAGCCCGCCCACACGTCAACCACCGGCTCGCCGTGCAGATACACACACAGCGCGCCACCGCCGTGCGAGGGCTTGCGGAACAGATGGTCGAAGACACTGACCAAACGGACGAAACGGCGATCCACCGACTGCGCTGTCGAAACTCCCATCCTCCGAGCATGCCATCACGCACTAGGGACCGGTCGGTACGGTGATCGTTTCCCAACTGTCACATCGAACAGCCCGCGCGCAATACACGGTCCATAGCATGTTCGCATGCCCCCGAGACGACGATCGGCGCTGCTGGCAAGGCTTGTGGTCGATGAGCCAGGCCGACCGCAGGTCATTCTCGGCGAACTGCGCCGGGTGATCCTCGACGGTGCCGTACCGCCGTGCACCGTGATCCCGCTGCGCGAAGTCGCCGAGTTGTTCGGGGTGAGTCACATCCCGGTCCGCGAGGCGCTCAAGACGCTGATCGGGGAGGGGCTGGTCACCCACCGCCCGCAGCGCGGCTATCAGGTGGCCCAGCTCACCGCCCGTGAACTGCGCGAAATGTACATCGTGCGTGACACTTTGGAGACGGCATCACTTGCCGCCGCCGCGCTGCACGCCGATGAGCCCGAACGCGCACACCTGCTCGCGGTGAACGAGCTACTCGAACGCGCCATCCTCGACGACGATCCCGCGGCCTACCAGCGACAGTCGCGCAGCTTCCATGTGGCGCTCACGAGGCCGTCGCGGATGTTCCGGCTGCTGCACATGCTCGAAGCCGCGTGGAATGTCACCGAACCGGTGCAGTCGATGGTCCACATCGACCGGCTCGACCGCGAGCGCCTGCACATCGACCACATCGCCATGCTCGACGCGTTCCTCGCACGCGATATCGACCGCCTGCTCGTCGCCGCCGACGAGCACCACCGCAGGCTGGAAACGGTGGTAGCGACCCTGCCGACCGACACCGGACTGCTCGCGCCGGAAGATATATCTTCGGTGCAATAGGCGTGAAATTCCCGGGAAACCGCAGGGCAACCGCTGATACTTACCGTCAGTTCAGCAGATGTACCTTTTCGGACGGGAACGATCATGACCGACACCATTACGTCCTCGGCGATTCCCGCCGGTGAACCACCCACCTATGATCCGCGGCTGACGAACGAGGACCTGGCGCCGCTCCGCAAGCAGAGTTGGGGCACCTACAATATCTTCGCGTTCTGGATGTCGGATGTGCACAGCGTCGGCGGATATGTCACGGCGGGAAGTCTTTTCGCACTCGGCCTGGCCAGCTGGCAGGTGCTCGCCGCGTTGCTCATCGGCATCACCATCGTGTATTTCTTCTGCAATCTGGTGGCGAAACCGAGTCAGATGACCGGTGTGCCCTATCCGGTGATCTGCCGCAGCGCGTTCGGCGTGCTCGGGGCGAACATCCCCGCGATCATCCGCGGGTTGATCGCGGTGGCCTGGTACGGAATTCAGACGTTCCTCGCGTCGGCGGCATTGGATGTCGTTCTGGTGAAACTGTTTCCGGGGTTGGCACCCTACGCGATCACTGCTGATTACGGTTTCCTCGGACTGTCGGCGCTCGGCTGGGGCAGCTTCCTGCTGCTGTGGGTGCTGCAGGCGTGCGTGTTCTGGCGCGGCATGGAATCGATCCGCAAGTTCATCGACTTCTGCGGCCCCGCTGTGTATGTCGTGATGTTCCTGCTCTGCGGATACCTCATCGCGAAGGCCGGTTGGAGTGCCATCGACCTGAACCTCGGCGATGTGAGATACACCGGCTGGGCGTCGGTGCCGGTCATGCTCGGCGCGATCGCGCTCGTGGTGTCGTATTTCTCGGGGCCGATGCTCAACTTCGGCGACTTCTCCCGATACGGCAAGAGTTTCGCCGCGGTGAAGAAAGGGAATTTCCTCGGGCTCCCGGTGAATTTCCTGGTCTTCTCGGTGCTGGTCGTGGTCACCGCCTCGCTGACATTGCCGGTGTACGGCGAGCTCATCACCGATCCGGTCGCCACCGTCGCCAAGATCGACTCTACTTTCGCGATCGTGCTCGGTGCGCTCACCTTCACCATCGCCACCATCGGTATCAATATCGTCGCCAACTTCATCTCGCCGGCTTTCGATTTCTCGAATGTGAGTCCACAGCGGATCAGCTGGCGGGCGGGCGGCATGATCGCGGCGGTCGGTTCGGTGCTGATCACGCCATGGAATCTGTACAACAATCCCGATGTGATCCACTACACCCTCGAGGTGCTCGGCGCCTTCATCGGACCGTTGTTCGGGGTGCTGATCTGTGATTACTACCTGGTGCGCAAGCAGCAGGTATTCGTCGACGATCTGTTCACGATGTCGGAGCAGGGGACCTACTACTACACGAAGGGCTATCACCCGGCCGCGATCATCGCGACCGCCGTCGCCGCCGTGATCGCGGTGTTCCCGGTGCTGGCCAACAGCCTGCCCGGCATGCACACCGCCGCCCAGTACAGCTGGTTCATCGGCTGCGGCATCGGCTTCGTTGTCTACTATCTGCTGACCGGCGCCAGGCGCGCGGCCGCTGCCGAGGAGGTCGGTGTCTGATGCGCATCCGGGTCGTCAACCCGAACACCACGCGGGCGATGACCGACACGATCGAGCAGTGCGCACTGGCCGTCGCAGGCCGGGGCACACTGCTCGACGCGGTTACCTCCGAGATCGGGCCCGCCTCCATCGAGAGCCACTACGACGAGGCGATGAGCGTGCCGGGCCTGCTCGCCGCGATCCGGCAGGGCGAGGTCGACGGCGTGGACGGGTATGTCATCGCCTGCTTCGGTGATCCGGGATTGGACGCGGCACGGGAACTGGCCTCGGGGCCGGTGATCGGGATCGCCGAGGCGGCCATGCACACCGCGAGTCATCTCGGTCGCGGATTCAGTGTCGTCACGACGCTCGGACGCACCATCGGGCGGGCCGCCGATCTGGCGGAACACTATGGGATGCAACGGTTCTGCCGGGGGATCCACGCGTGTGAGATACCGGTACTCGCGCTCGATACCGACCCGGACGCGCGCAAGATCGTCACCGAGGCCTGCCGGGCGGCCATCGCGCAGGACGAGTCCGACGCTGTGGTGCTCGGGTGCGCGGGAATGGCCGATCTGTGCGCGCACATTCGCGACGAGATCGGGGTGCCGGTGATCGACGGTGTCGCGGCGGCGACGTTGACCGTGCAGTCGCTGCTGACTATGGGGTTGCGCAAGTCGGGTAGGGGAGAGTTCGCGACACCGCCGCCGAAGATCTATGCGGGTCTGCTGGAATCCTTCGGCTCGTGAATGCTGTTCAGACGCCGGCGGTCTCGATGCTCAGTGCGTTGAGCACTGCCTCGAGATCGCCGACGTCGACGACCAGGCGGGTGAAGTCGGGCCCGTCCAGGTCGATCCGAACCGCGCTGCCGCCGAAGGTGGTGTCCCAGAACTCTTTGCGGCCCTTGCCGCGATAGACCCCCGCGGCGATCACGCCGGGGATGAAGGTGCCGGGAGCGCGGACCCACGGGGGCCGCAGGTCCACCTCGGCGGTGGCGATCTCGGTGATCGCCGCACGGTCGATCACGACCTGCTGGCGCAGGGCGAGTAGGCGATGCCCACCGAGCACATTGACCGTCACCGTGTCGTCGTTGATCTCGACCTCGACCATCACATACCTCACTCGCCGTCGCGGGGACCGTTCGAAGTCCAGCTTCGCCGGGTGGCCTGTTCGCGGACTGTGGTGAGCCTGTGATTTCGCCAAGGAACTAAGAAACATCGACAGATGTAGATATGCGCATCTATCCGGTCTTTGACCAGGGAAGGCCCGAATGCAAGAGATCGCAGGGACGGCCCGGTCAGGGCTGGTGGGCCTGACCGGCGATCTCGAGCACCTGGGCGAGCCATGGCGTGAACTTGCCGGGGTTCTCCGCCATATCGGCACGCACGGCCTGTGGAGGGAGCCACGCCCAGTGGGCGATCTCCGCCGGGTCCGGCCGTGGCGGCAGGTCGCCGACGACACCGATCAAGACGTGGTCGTATTCGTATTCGATGCGTCCGGTCGTCTCGTCGCCGGCGCGGTAGGTGAACACACCGACCTCGGTGAGCTCGGCCGCCATCCCGAACTCCTCACGCAACCGGATCGCGGCGGCCTCGGTCACCGCCTGACCGGGCGCCGGATGCCCACAGCAGGTGTTGGCCCACTGCAGCGGGAACCTGGTCTTCACCGCGGCGCGCTGCTGGAGCAGGACGTGCCCGTCCCGGTCGAACAGCAGCACGGAGAAGGCGCGGTGGAGCGTGCCCGGTGGCCGATGAGCATCGGCCACCGAGCACGCTCCGATCGCTACACCTGATTCGTCGACCAACTCGACAGGCAGGGCTTCACGGTCGGTCGACGGGTCGGCGAGCTGTTCGGTCACCTGGCCACCTTATCGGCGACGATCATCAGGTACTGGAAGCTCCCCTCGCGGTAGGCGGTGAGAAAGGGCTGCTCGACGCCGGTGGCGAGCTCGGAATGGGTGCGCAGATCCCAGTACGGGATGGTGTCGGGGGTGAGGTCGACAACCGTGGTCGGTACAAGGCCGCTGTCGGACAGGGCGCGGAAGTACTCGCTACGCGGGTGGATCATGCAGCCGTAGTGCGCGTCGATCCAGCTGACCGAGGCGGACCGGCCACCGGTGACATCGTTGGAACAGCCGGTGATGCACACGTAGCGGCCGCCTGGTTCGAGCACGCGAGCGAATTCGTCGAAGAGATCGAAAAGGTCGACGTACATGGTGGTTTCGTTGGTCCAGATGGCGCGGGCCGACTCGTCGGCGAAGCCGGTATCGAGCATATTGCGGAAGTGGAACCCGACCCGCTCGGTCACCCCGCGGGTCTTGGCCTGATCGTTGGCGAAGCCGACCTGGTACTCGGAGATGCTCACCCCGTCGACGTGGCAGCCGAACCGGTCGGCGGCCATGAAGCTGGTGCCGCCGCGCCCGGATCCACCGTCGATCAGGCGGTCGTCGGGGGTGATGCCGCCGAGGTTGTCTAGCAGATAGTCGGCCTGCGCGGTTTCGAGGCGGTGCAGTTCGCGCACGATCCGTTCCTGGCGGGTCTGTTCGGGGCCCTCGATCACCGACCAGTCGGGTTCGCCGATGCCGTAGTGGTGGTGGTAGAGGCCGTCGACCTTGCCCAGTTCGGTGTTGACCCGGTCGTCGTTGGGATTGTTGTTCCAGTACGCCGCGACCGAACGCTGGTAGGTGGTGCGCAGGACCGTGCGGTCGGGGGTGTTGACGATGGTCATCTGTCGTCCTCTCCTGGGGTGGTGTCGTGGTAGCGGCGGCTGCCCGCGTGCCAGGCGCGGTTGCCACCCATCCAGGCCCACAGGCCGGCCAGGAAGCGGCGCAGCTGGGGTGAGCCCGAGGCGGCGAGCGGGGCCGCCTCCCGTTCGAAGCGGTGCATCAATTCGTCGTGGATCTGGGCTGTTCGCTGCACGGCCTCGGCCCGGCTGCAGCCCTCCTCGGCGGCCAGGACCGTCGGCAGGTTGAATTCCCTGCCACCCGAAAGGTCCTCGCGCGCCATCGAATACAGGTCGTTCACCATCTGGGCGGCCAGCGCGGCGGTGGTGACCACCCGTCGGACCGCGGGGTCGGCGTAGTCGGCGGCGCTGAGTTCATAGCCGCCGACCGCGTCGATGGGTGCCATGCACGGCAGGAAACTATGTGGCTGCCGATTGGTCAGATACTCCCAGACCGGTGGCATCCGGTTCGCCGTGCGCCAGCCCGCCTCGGCACCGAGTGCGATGAACCATCCCGCGATCTCGGTGCGTAACCGGGCGAGCTGGGCCGGGCTCGCGTACCCCGCCAGGTGCGCGAACGAGGTGCGGAACGCGCGCAGGATCGGGTCGGCCTGCATGGCCTGTTCGAGCCTGGGTGCGTAGCGGACGGGTAGATGGGCTGGATCCATTGCGGCGGCGGCCAATTCGAGCCGTGGCCCGAGTTCGGCGGCGGCGCTGGACGGGGTGCCGTCGGGTGCGGTGTCGCCAGGGGCGTCCTCCTCGCAGTAGTAGTCGTCGACCGACCATTCCGCCACCGCGCAGCGCGCGGCGCCGAGCAGCAGGTCTGGGTCGTCGCAATCGGGATGGGCGAGCATGATCAGGCGTCCGAAATCGGCCTTGCCGAGCTCGTCGAGGCGTCCTTCGTAGAGCCCGATCTCGGCAGCCCAGGCGAGCAGACCCGTATTGACGGCCTCAGCCAATGCCGGGTCGTCACGCTCGGGAGGTGGGCAGTAGAGCGTCGGAATGGTTTGTGGTCCACCGGAATTCGATGATCCGGCAGGGGAGTGCTGCGTCGGGAACAATCGCAGGCCGGCAGTGCCCAGCCCGGTCGGGCCGAGTAGACGACGTGGCGTGATGGTGTCGACCCGGTGCGGCGCGTGGGTGGCGGCCTCGGACGGTGAGAGTGAAGCCCGTTGGGTGAGCGGTGATTTCGGGGCGCTGGGTCGGGGTATCGACAGCAGTGACGAGGTTTGCCGGGGGAGTGGCGCGGCGCCCGCGAATAGGTCGGCCGGGGCGGTGGCACCGTGTAACAGGGCCGCCACCGCGACCGCCAGATCGCCGGCTGCGATCGGGGCACCGGCCCTGGTGAGGATAGACACGGCCCGCGCCGATCAGTCGGCTCGGCGCGCGACGAGCACGTCGTCGAGCACGCCGAGCGCATCGGGAACGAGCACAGCTGCGGAGTAATAGCAGCTCACCAGGTACGACATGATCGACTGGTCGTCGATCTGCTTGAACCGGACGTTGAGGCTCGGCTCGTATTCGTCGGGAATGCCCGTCTGATGCAGACCTACGACGCCCTGATCCTTCTCACCGATGCGCATCGCCATGATCGATGTGGTCTGGGTATCGCTGACCGGGATCTTGCCGCACGGCAGCAACGGCACCCCGCGCCAAGCGGGCACCCGGTGCCCCTGGAACTCCACGGGATCGGGATACAGGCCGCGGCGGGTACATTCGCGACCGAACGCGGCGATCGCTTTCGGGTGTGCGAGAAGGAATTTGGTGCCGCGCCGCATGCTGAGCAGCTCGTCCATGTCGTCGGGAGTCGGCGCTCCGGATTCGGTGGTGATGCGCTGTTTGAGATCGCAGTTGTGCAGCAGACCGAACTCCGGGTTGTTCACCAGGTCGTGCTCGCGCCGCTCATAGAGTGCTTCGACGGTGAGTCGCAACTGTTGGTCGACCTGGTTCATCGGATCGTTGAACAGATCGGCGACGCGAGTGTGGATCCGCAGCACGCTCTGGGCCAGGCTGAGTTCGTATTCGCGGGGGCTGGCGTCGTAGTCGACGAAGGTGCCCTCGAGCAGGGGTTCGCCAGAGTGACCGGACGAGATCTCGATATCGGCTTCGCCCTTGGAGTTCTTGATCCGGCTCGACAGCTGGGCCGCTTCGGCGCGGATCTGAGCCAATTCCGGGTTCAGCTCGAGGAATTGCTCGAACTGCTGTCGAGGCAGGCAGAGAATGGTGGTTTTGGTCACGGTCTTCACCGTGTCCGGCCAGATCGCCGAGGGATCGGTGAGCATTTCCTCGCCGTAATAGTCGCCGCCGGACAGCATGCCGAGTTTGGTGGACTCGCCGTACTCACCGGAGCCGAGCCGGGCGAGTTTCCCGTGGACGACGAGGATCACCTGATCCATCGGATTGCCGAATTCGGCGACGACTGTTCCCGGATCGAGGTCGTATTGCACGAAGTTCTCCGCCAGCGGCCGCAACAGCTGATCGTCGTCGATATCACGCAGCGGCGGAAGTTCCCGCAGTTCCTGGGGAATCACCCTGGCCCGGGATCCGTCGACGACGAATTCGACTTCCCCGTTGCCGACGGTATGGGTGAGCCTGCGGTTGACCCGGTAGATACCGCCCGCGACCTGCACCCATGGCAGTGCGCGCGACAACCAGCGCGAGCTGATGCCCTGCATCTGCGGTTCGGACTTGGTGGTATGTGTGAGCTTCTGCGCGGCCGTGGTACTCAGGCTCTTGCGCACGGAATTGTCTGTGGGCAGCGGCATTTCGATGGTCATGGCATTGGTCCTCACCTCGGGACGGAAATTTGCACGGCCGATCGACCTGTGCGGCGCGACGGTGCGCGACAGGCTTAAGGGGTGGGTAACAGTGCGAAGCGAATGGTCCTGCGCGAAATAGATGGTCCAGCGCGGAGAAGTCTGGCATGTGAAACGGTGTTGCACGAAACCTGATGTGTGTCAGTACGTTCCGGACGTCAACGATGGTAGGTGGTCGAAGTGGCCGCGCGTCGGGAATTCGGGAAAACATGGTGATGACCGGGAGATCCGTTGTGCGGGAGGCGATTGCGGACAGCGAGATGTCCGGGGATAGCCTGCCGATCGACGTCGTGAACAGGCCGTGGTCGTTATGGTCGAATGCCGCCGTCGGTTCACCGTGTCGGCGATTCTGCTCAGCCCGCGCGTGGTGCGGCGGGCCTTCGAGCCCGAGCCCGGCGGAACGAGCCTGTTCGGCTTCTTCCTCGGCGCGATGTGACCCGAATCGCCGCAACATGCGGCCTGTCACAGCCGACACATAATGGAGGTCCGGTGTGGTTAGCTCATATGAGCACATCGGGGTGTGTGAGGTGTGTCACTTTAAGCAGGTAGGGCCAGGTGGGAACGGTGGATATCAGTCCAAAAGGTGTGGTCGGTTCGGTGCAGCGGTTGCTGGCTACCGCGCAGAACGGGCTGGAGGTGATCCGCTTCGGCGGGTTGTCACACGATGTCGAGTCCTCGCCCTTCGAGGTCGTCGAGCGTCGACGCATGTATCGATTGCGGCACTATTTCCCCGACGATACGACGCCCGGCCGTCCGGTGGCGCTGCTCGTGCCGCCGTTGATGGTGAACGCCGACATCTGGGACGTCAATGCGGCAGGCGGCGCGGTCGGCATCCTGCACGCCAGCGGAATCGACTGCTGGGTCATCGATTTCGGCTCGCCCGCGACGGAGGAGGGCGGCTGGGAACGCGACCTGGCCGACCACGTGCTCGCGGTGAACTCCGCCATCGACACCGTCTGTGAGGCCACCGGCGCGCAGCTGCACTTGATGGGGTACTCCCAGGGCGGCATGTTCGCCTACCAGACCACCGCCTACCGCTACGGCAAGGGCGTGGCCTCGATCGTCACCTTCGGCAGTCCCGTCGACATCGTCAACGGTATGCCGTTCGGCCTGCCCTACGGTCTGGTCTCCGAGGTCGCCGACTTCCTGGCCGACCATGTGATGCACCGGCTGCCGATCACCGAGTCGATGGTGCGCATCGGCTTCCAAATGCTCGACCCGGTGAAGACGGCCAAGTCGCGGATCGACTTCCTTCGGCAGCTGCACGACCGGGAAGCGTTGCTGCCCAAGGAACGTCAGCGCCGCTTCCTCAACAGCGATGGCTGGGTGGGGTATTCGGGCCCGGCGGTGGCCGATCTGCTCAAGCAGTTCGTCGCCCACAACCGGATGATGCTCGGCGGCTTCGTGATTCGTGATCACCCGGTATCGCTCGCGGAGCTGAAGTGCCCGATCCTGGCGTTCGTCGGCGAGGTCGACGACATCGGTCAGCCCGCCGCGGTGCGTGGCATCGTGCGGGCCGCCCCCAACGCCGAGGTGTACGAAGCCAGTTTGGTGGCAGGGCATTTCGGGCTCGTCGCCGGTTCGACAGCCACCAACCACACCTGGCCGATGGTGTGCGACTGGATCGCGTGGATGGACGGCAACGGCACCCTGCCCGAGCAGATCGTGCCCATGCAGGAACACGTCGCGAGCAACGCGCCGCGCACCGCCGCCACCCGGATGGTGCACACCGCCGCCGGTCTGGCCGAGGCGGGCGCGGGCGTCGGCAAAGCACTGGAAGGTATCGCGGGCAACACGATTCGCGGTTCGCTCGAAATGGCGGGGGAGGCCGCGCGGGCGCTGCCCCGGCTGACGCGGCTCGGGATGATCCAGCCGCACACCCGCATCTCGCTCGGCAAACTGCTCAGCGAGCACGCGAGCCGTGCGCCGCAGAAGGACCTGGTCCTCTTCGACGACCGGGTGCACACCAATGCCGCCGTCGAGGCGCGCGTCGACAACGTGGTGCGCGGCCTGATCTCCGTCGGGATCCGGCCCGCGATGCGCGTCGGCATCATGATGGAGACGCGTCCGAGCGCGCTGGCCTCGGTCGCCGCGCTCTCCCGCATCGGTGCCGTCGCGGTGCTGCTCGCACCGGGTGCCGAACTCGACCGGGCCATCGAGCTGACCGGCGTGCAGACGTTGATCACCGACCCGGAGAACCTGCGCACCGCCGCGGCGACCGCCGCCAGGGTGCTCGTGCTCGGCGGCGGCGACAGTCGTTCGCTCGCGGTGGCGACCAGCGACCGGGTGATCGACCTCGAGCAGATCGACCCGGTGAAGGTCAGGGTGCCCGCCTGGTACCGGCCGAACCCAGGTCTGGCGCGCGAACTCGCGTTCGTGCTCGTGCTCGGCTCCGGCGACCGCCTGGAGGCGAAGTACATCACCAACCATCGCTGGGCGCTGTCGGCGTTCGGCACCGCGAGCGCGGCCGATCTCGACCGGCGCGACACCGTGTACTGCCTTGCACCACTGCATCATTCGTCAGGGCTGCTGGTGAGCCTCGGTGGGGCGATCGCCGGTGGCAGCCGGATCGCGCTGGCCAGGCCGATGGGCATGGACCCGGGCCGCTTCGCCGAAGAGGTGCACCGCTACGGCGTCACCGTCGTCACCTACACCTGGACGATGCTGCGCGATCTGCTCGACGCCCAGGTCTTCCCGGCCGGCCATAACCACCCGATCCGGCTGTTCATCGGATCCGGTATGCCCGCTGGACTCTGGCGGCGCACGGTCGAACAGTTCGTCCCGGCCAGTGTGCTGGAGTTCTACGCCTCGATCGACGGTGATGTGGTGCTGGCGAATGTCACCGGCGCGAAGATCGGCTCGAAGGGCAGGCCGGTGCCCGGCACCGCGCGGGTGGAACTGGTCGCCTACGACCCGGTCAGCGAGCAGATCCTCGTCGGCGACGACGGATTCGCGCGCCGCTGCGCCGACAACGAACCCGGCCTGCTGCTCGGCAAGGCCGTCGACGGTGGTGACATCTCCGACGGTGGACTGCGCGGTGTATTCCAGGCCGGTGACGCCTGGTGGCCGACGGAGAACCTGTTCCGGCGCGACAGCGACGGTGACTACTGGCTGGTCGACCGTCGCGACACGGTGATCCACACCGCGCGCGGGCCGGTGTTCACCCAGCCGATCGTGGACGTGCTCAATGACATCACGCCGGTCGACATGGAGGTCGCGTTCGGGCTGAAGACCTCGGCGGGCACGATCGCGGCGGCAGCGCTGAGCGTGCGCCACGGTTTCCGGATCGAACCGGGCGATGTCACCGAGGCGATGCGCGGGCTGGAGCACGGTCAGCGCCCCGATCTGGTCTACGTCGTCGACGAGATCCCCCGCAGTTCCAGCTTCCGCCCCTCGGCGTCGGCAGTGCAGGCCGCCGGTCTGCCCAAGGCCGGACCGGGCACCTGGATCTACAACCGGGAAACCGAGGTCTACGAAGCGCTCACCGACGCCGCGGCGGCAACACTGTTCGGCGGAAGCTGACCCGTCGGCCGCGGCAGGCACAGCCTCGCCACGGCCCTGGCGATCTCACGACGAAGGCCGCCCGGCAGAAACCGGGCGGCCTTCGTGTGTGAGTATCCAGAACGCAGCGATCCTCGATCGGCAGCGCGACAGCGACCGCTACACCTGGTATTCGGTGACCGCGTCGATGACGCGGTCCAGCTGACCCGCACTGAGCAACGGCCACAGCGGCAGACGCACGATCGTCGCCGAGAAATTCGCCGAGCGCGTGCACGGCACCGGGGTGCGGCCGTACTTGAGGCCCGCTGGGCTCGAATCCAGCGGAATGTAGTGGAACGGCGCGACGATGCCGTGTTCGGCGAGATGGGCGATGATGCCGTCGCGGCTGTCCTCGGTGGGCATGCGCAAAAAGAACAGGTGCGCGGTGTGGCCCGCGTCGGCGGGCACCGTCATCGGGCGCACGTCGTTTCGCCTCGCCCAGTCGGGCAGCGCGGCCGCGTAGGTGTTCCACACCCGGTGGCGGTTGGCCTGGATGGTGTCGAACTCGGCCAGCTGGGCGTCGAGCACGGCGGCGTTGAGTTCGCTGGGCAGGTAGCTCGAACCGATGTCCTGCCAGGAGTACTTGTCGACCTGACCGCGCAGGAAGCGAGCGCGGTCGGTGCCCTTCTCCCGCATGATCTCGGCGCGACCCATCAGGATCTCGTCCGACAGCAACAGCGCGCCACCCTCACCGCAGTGCACGTTCTTGGTGTCGTGGAAACTCTGCGTGCCGAGGGTGCCGATCGTGCCGAGCTGCCTGCCACGCCAGGTGCCACCGAGGCCGTGCGCGTTGTCCTCGATGATCGCCACACCGTGCGCAGCAGCCAGCGCGAGCAGCGGTTCCATGTCGGCGGCGACACCGCCGTAGTGCATCACCACGATGGCCTTGGTGCGGTCGGTGATCGCGGCGGCCGCGGCGGCGGGGTCGATATTGCCGGTGGCCTCGTCGATGTCGACGAACACACAGGTGGACCCGCGCAATGCCATCGAGGTGGCCGCGGAGGTGAAGGCGAAACTGGGGACGATCACCTCGTCATCGGGGCCCAGCTCGAGCAGCAGCGCGCCCAATTCGAGTGCGTGCGTGCACGACGTGGTGAGCAGCGCGTGCTCGGCGCCGGTGATGGCTTTGATCTTCGCGGTCGCCGACTTGGTGAATTGACCGTCGCCATGACTGTGATCGGAATCGAGCACGGTCATCAGATTGGGGCGTTCAGCGGCGGCGCGGAACGGCCTGCTGAAGATGATGCGGTCGCTCACTCGCGGTGGCCCTTCTCCGTCGCGGCTGCCGGTACCGCGGCGTCGACTAGATGGTTCACGGCCGGCGCATGCATCGTATCCGGGCGCGGTGTGGGGGTCTGCACGGTCAGGTAGAGCGGCTTGCCGACCAGGATGTGCAGCGCGACACCGAGATACTCGGCGATCAGTCCGAGCGAGAACAGCATCGCGCCCGAGCACAGCAGCATCACGACGATGATCGACGCCCAGCCCTCGGGATCGTGATTGTCCTGCGTGAGGGCCTGCACGATGACCACCGCGGCCATGATCACCCCGGCCAGCGCCAGCGTGATGCCGAGCATGCTCACCAGCCGCAGGCCACGAGTGCCGCTGCACAGCACCATCTTCCAGAACAGCGAGAACAGCCGGCGATAGTTGTAGCCGGACTCCTCACGGCCCTCGGCGCGCAGCACCACCGGCACCGACACCGTATTGCCGACGACCCAGGTGAGTGCCACGTCGAGGTACACACCGTTGGCCGCGACCTCGGCGAGCTGGCGGCCGATGTCACCGCGGATCAGCCGGAAGCTCTCGAAGCGTGTCGAATCGGGGAACGCGAACACCGTCGCGAGGACGACTTTGGCGCCGCGCGAGGTGAGATTGCGCAGGAAGCCGTGCGGGCGGGTGTTGGACGGTTTCGAATAGACCAGGTCAGCGCGCGAGGCCAGCGCCGCGTCGAGGAAGTCGGCGATGAACGCGGGGTCGTGCTGACCGTCTTCGTCCATCGTGACGATCCAGTCGCCCTGCGCCGCCGCCATACCGGCGATCGTCGCCGCGTCCTGACCGAAATTGCGGCTCAACCAGACCGCGCGCACCTGCGGGAAGGAGCCCTCGAGTTCCTGGAGGACGACATCGGAGCGGTCGGGACCGTTGTCGTGAACGAGGATGACCTCCTCGACGGCGAACCGGGCGCCCGCTGCCGTCGTGCTCGGGCCAGTGAGCCGGTCCAACTCGGCGACCAGCGCGGCGATCGTGTCCTCACCCCGATACACCGGAACGACCACCGACACCGAGTGCACCGGACTCGACCCGTTGCGATCGGGCGCGCCCGCACGCACCACAGCGCCGGGCCTGGACAAGGGTGCGGACGGAATCGGCATCGCGGACACTTTCGGTGTTTCGGAGGAATTGACCCAACAGTGTGCGCACTTTAACACCGGGGCGTGACAGGTCGGCGGTAGCCGATCCGCTGTGCGGCGGTGCTTGTTCGGGCGTGTGCCTGTAGGGTCTGGTCCTCGTGGTGGAAAGTAGAACCCCGTCCCGTCGTTCCGTCTACATCTGGGGCTTGATCACCGCCCTCGGAGTGATCGCGGGCTATGGTGCGGTTCTCCTCGCCAACGTTCGGCATTTCTATACCGACGACACCGAATCCCAGTACGTCCCGCTGTGGGTGATGCTCGGAAACCGGCTCCGCAATGGTGATCTGCCGGTGATGGTGCCCGAGCACTGGATGGCCGGAAACTACGCGATCGAGGAAGCGGGCCTGCTGAATCCGCCGCAGCTGCTGATCGATCTGATCGCGCCCTCGGTCGACAATCTGGTGCTGTACGCGACCGTGGTGAAGCTGATCTTCGCGATCATCCTCGGCCTCGGCGTCTACCGGATCTGCCTGGCCTACGGCTCGCGCGTGCAGTGGGCGGCGCTGGCCGGTGTTTCGATCTCGTTCACCGGATGGCTGCTGTTCTTCGACGAGGCCAGCTGGATGACCGCCTTCACCGGCACCGCGTGGATGGTGCACGCGTGGGCTTCTGGGGTGCGGTACTCGCGCGGTCACGGCGGCCCGATCCCGGTATTTGTGTACCTCTACCTGGCCATCTCGGTGCAGTACATCTTCCCGGCGGTCGAAGCCGGTCTGATGATCGGCGCGGTCGCGGTCGGTGAGCTGATCTACCAGCGGACCTGGCGTCCATCGCTGAGACTGCTGACGGTGGCGGGGCTTGCGGCGCTAGCGGGCGCGGCGACGTATCTGCCGAGCATGCTGTCGGCGAAGGTGACCTGGCGTGGCACCGCCCAGATCAACAACGACCAGTTCCTCACTGTGCCGTGGTCGGAATCGCTGAACGCGAGCTTGCCCTCGACTCTGCCCGCCTTCACCTCGTGGTGGGGTTACGTCCAGCCGCTGCCGGTGGTCTACATCGCCTGGTTCCTGATTCCGGCGCTGGCGTTCATCGACTGGGGCAAGGCGCGCGCGGCCTGGCGCGAGCTCAGCGGCATCGGGCTGTTCGCGATCGCGGCGCTGATGTGGACTGCCGGTCCCGGCACGATCGGCCCGCTGCGCTGGCCCGCCCGGGTGCTGCCGATGGTGGCGCTGGGTCTGCTGCTGCTGGTGTGCGTGCTGCTCGGACGGTTCGCGACCTTCAAGGACTGGCGTGCGCGGGGGACCGCGGCCGCGGTGCTGATCGGACTGCTGTGGGTGCGGTCGTTCTCCGCCGACCCGCACAACTGGATCGCGCATGTGATCGCCGCACTGGCCATCGCCGCGCTCGGCGCCGCGATGGTGTGGCTGGCGGTGAACAAGGGGATCTCGGCGGCGGTCGCGCTGGCGATCATCGCGGTGTCCCCGATCGCCTATGTCCAGGTGGAACGGGCGCAGCCGACGCCGATGAGCTGGAATCTGCCCAGCGATCGAGCCGCGGCGCGCGCGGCGTTCCCCGAATTCGCGGGGACCACGCTGCAGCTCGGTGATCGCGCACTGATCCAGCCGGGGGAGCGCACACTCGACGGCGCCTACGGCTCGCTGGTGTTCGGCAACTACGCCAAGGACATCGAACGCACCTACGTGAGCGGCTACACCCCGAACGGCCATTTCTGGTTCGGTGACATGCTCTGCATGCGCTGGGACACCAGCGTGTGCCCCGACGCCTACCGCCGCGCGTTCGCGGTCGAGCCGTCGACGGGCAAGACCGTTGTCGATCTGATGAACATCGACCGGGTGGTACTGCAACGCGCGCTCTACCCGGCCGCCCGCACCGAGCCCGCTCCGTCCGGTTGGAAGTGGGTCGACTACCCCGGCCACGAGAACTACATCTCGGTCCTCGAACGCGAGGACGGCCTGATCTCCACCCGCAACGGCCGGATCTCGGCGGTCGAGAACGCCACCGCGGTCTCGGCGTCGGAAAGCGATACGACGAGCCGGGTCACCGTGAGCTCCGAGACCGGCGGCCGTGTGGTGTTCGCGCGCCTGGGCTGGCCGGGTTACCGGGTGAGCCTCGACGGCAAGGACATCCCGTTCAAGGTTGTCGCGAAGAGTTTCGTCGCCGTCGATATTCCGGCGGGGACGCGCAACGGCGATCTCGAGCTGACCTGGCGTCCGCCGGGCTGGAAGATCGGCGGCGCCGCGATCGGCCTCGGACTGCTCGGTCTCGCCGTGTTCCAGTGGCTGTATGTGCGCGGACGCAAGCCTGACGACGAGGAACTGGACGCCCCGGCGGCGGAGTCGATCGCGGATGACGACACCGCGCTCGCGGACGCGGTGCGATGACGATCGAGGCCGCGGGCGGCGTGCTCGAGACACCGGGTCCGCTGCTGCGGATCGTGAAACGCCAGGAGCTGGCGTTCGCGATCGTCGGCGGCTTCAACACGCTGTTGGGCATGGCCCTCGCGGTGTTCTGGCTGCACGTTTTCGGCGACGACAGGCCGGGGTTGGCCGTCATCGCCGCCTACGGGATCAGCACGTTCGTCGCGTTCGTCCTGCATCGGACGCTGGTGTTCCGGGTACACGGCCACCTGGTCCGCGACATCCTCGCCTTCTGCGGCGTGAACGCGAGTGGCTTGGTGCTCAATGTGATCCTGGTGGAACTCGCGGTCACCGTTCTCGGCTTCCCCGCCGCGCCCGCCTCGGTGATCGTTATGGGTTTGGTCGCGGTGCTCAGCTTCTTCGGACACCGCTACATCTCGTTTCGCCGGGCGCGGTAGGTTAGGGACATGGCGCACGAATCCACCATCGACGCAACCCTGCTCGGCCTGCTGGCCTGCCCCCAGGACAAGGGCCCGCTGCAACTGGTGCGCACCGAAGCCGATGTGAGTGTGCTCTACAACCCCCGTCTGCGGCGCGCCTACCCGATCGACAACGGCATCCCGGTGCTGCTGATCGACGAGGCCCGCGACGTCACCGACGCCGAACACGAATTCTTCGTCGCCGAATCCTGACCGGCACACCCGGTAGCTTCCGCATTCCTCCGGAATCGGAGTTGGTGCATGCGGAGGTGCTGACTCGACGCCCATCCCGCGCGATGTGCCACCGGCCGTCGTACGGGTGAGTTCGCGTTCGATCACCAACTGCCGGTGGTGATATCGCCCGTCAGGTAGCGCTGGACGGCCGGGCCGACGGCCTCGACCACGGCATCGATCGGCATCGAGGCCAGTGGTTCCAGCGCGATGATCTTGCGGGCGGTCAACACCCCCACCATCTGGGCCGCGGCCAGTGAGACCCTGGCCCGTCCGTCGTCATCCGGGGTCGCGATGCGCACGCGGACCCGTTCCAGCACCACCTGGAGCAGGAACGAGCGCGCGAGATTCTGATCGCCGCCCGCGAAAATACTGCGCACCATGGCCACGATGCCGGGTCCGGCCGGGGAGTCCCACACCGTGACGACCGCGCGCACGATGGTGTGTCCGAGCTCTTCGATCGGTGCGGCGTCGACCGCGCGCAGCGTCGTGTCCGGGTCGACCGGGAAGTCCACCACCGCGGCGAACAGTTGCTGCTTGTTGCCGAAATAGTGGTGCACCAGCGCCGGGTCGACATCGGCATCGGCCGCGATCGCGCGGATCGACGTCTTGTCGAACCCAGCGCCCGCGAACCGCACCCGCGCCGCGTCGAGAATCGCCATCTTGGTGTCGGCGTTGCCCGGCCTGCGCCCGGTCCGCCCGGATTTCGCTGTGCCGGAACTGGATTCGCCGTCACTCATCATGGATCCTCTCATCGGGGCTTTGCTCGCTACGGGGTGCGTCGACGCAGAGTAGCCGCGGCGAGGCCGAGCGCCACCACCGCGAACCCGGCGACGACGGCGATATCGCGCCACATCGCGCCCGTCGGCTCCGCATGGACCGACACCTGCTGTAGCGCGTCCACCGCGTAACTCAACGGCATCACATTGCTGATCGCCTCCAGCCAGCCGGGTAGCTGGTCGCGCGGGACCAGCAGGCCGCACAGGAAGATCTGCGGTGCGACGATCACCGGCATGAACTGCACGGCCTGGAACTCGGTGCGCGCGAAGGCGCTCGCCAGCAGGCCGAGTCCGACGCCGCACACCGCGTCGACCATCGCGATCAGCAGGACCCAGCCGGGATTGCCCGCAGCGGTCAATCCGAGCAGCCAGAACGCGACCACGCTGGCGACGGCGGCCTGCGCGGCGGCGGCGAGGGAGAACGCGCTGCCGTACCCGGCGAGCAGGTCGAGCTTGCTCAGCGGAGTGGTGAGCAGCCGTTCGAGGGTTCCCGATGTGCGTTCACGCTGCATCGCGATCGCGGTGATCAGGAACATCACGATGAACGGCAGGATCCCGAGCATGGTGATGCCGACCCGATCGAACAGTGTGAGCGGGGAATGCGGCGGACGCGGTGCGTCCTGATAGATGAAGTACAGCAAGGTCATGAGCAGGGCGGGGACAACCAGGATCATCGCCACGGTGCGGTGATCGTTGCGCAGTTGCCGCAGGATCCGGCCGGTGGTGGCGGTGTAGGGGCGCAGGGTGGTCATGGGTGCTCTCCCATCGTGATCAAGGTCAGGAAAGCGGCCTCGAGGTTCTGTTCGTCGGTACGCTCGCGCAGTTCGTCGGGGCTGACCTGGGCGAGCAGTTCGCCGTCGCGCATCAGCAGCAGCTTGTCGCAGTGGTCGGCTTCGTCCATCACATGACTCGACACCAGCAAAGTCGTTCCCGCCGCGGCCAATTCGCGGAACTGCTTCCACAATTCCACCCGCAACACCGGATCGAGGCCGACCGTCGGTTCGTCGAGCACCAACAGTTCGGGCTTGCCGACCAGCGCGCACGCCAGCGACGCCCTGGTCTTCTGCCCACCCGAGAGCTGATCGCCGAGCTGATCGGCGTGATCGGCCAAACCGACTGCGACGAGCGCGGATTCGGTGTCGTCCCGGTCGCGACCGTAGAGCGCGGCGTAGTAGGCCACATTGTCGCGGACGCTGATGTCGGCGTAGATGCTCGGCGCCTGGGTGACGTAGCCGACCCGGCGGCGCAATCCGGCGCTACCCGCCGGCTCCCCGAGCACGGTGACGGTGCCCGATTCCACCAGCTGCGTTCCCACGATGCTGCGGAGCAGGGTGGTCTTCCCGCAGCCCGACGGGCCGAGTAGGCCGGTGATCGAGCCGCGCGGGATGTCCATGGTCAGGCCGCGCAGGACAGCGCGTTTTCCGCGCTTGACGGTCAGGTCCGCGACCTGAACGGCGATCGGTGGCGGTGCGGTGTGCGACATGGTCGCCTCAATTCATCGAGTGTTGAATTCACTACGTGATGAATTTAGCGCGATGATGTCGATGTGGCAAGGGTCAGTGGGCGTGTCCAGGGGGTGTCGCAGCCTGCTGACCTGGTTCGACGACGGTGAACTGGCCCATCATCCCGACATCCTCGTGCCACAGCAGGTGGCAGTGGTACATGTACGGTGTCGTCGGATCGGCAGGCCCGTCGAAGCGCAGGACCAGGGTGGCCGCCGTATTCGGCGGTAGGAAGATGGTGTCCTTGGCGCCGGCCAGCTCGGGTGGGGGTGGGGCCCCGTCGTAGTCGAGCACCCGAAACTGCACATCGTGGACGTGAAAGTTGTGCGGCATGCCGTCGATGTTGTGCACGACCCAGGTCTCGGTGGTGCCCCGGGTGACGGTCGTGTCGATGCGGCTCATGTCCATGCGCTCGCCGTTGATACCGGCCAGGCTCAGATCGAAGCGGCGTTGTACGACCGAGTCCGTGCCATCGGGAATCGACGGCGGCACAAGGGTTTCCGGCAGCGCGGGAGAGGGCCGCAAAATGGACGCGGCGCGCAGTTCGAGGACATCGAACCTGTCGTCACCGCCCGAGAACCGGTTCGACCAGAAGTCCAGGCCCGCCTCGAGCTTCTCGCTGCGGAGAACGGTGCGCTCACCGGGCCGCATCCGCACCACGATCTCGGCGCGCTCGCCGGGTGAGAGCTGGATGCGATCCAGGGTGGTCGGGCGTTCGAGCAGGCCACCGTCGGAACCGATCATCGCGAACGGGCGGGCATCGTCGAAGGCGAAGGTGTAGATCCGCGCGGTCGACGCATTGAGCAGGCGCAGCCGCACCAGTTCGTCGCCGACCTCCTGGTAGGGCGCGAGCGTGCCGTTGACCATGGTGCGATCACCGAGGAATCCGGTATCGCGGAAGATCGTGTGCGCGCCGTCGAGGCGGTTTCCGCGCAGTCGCATGTCCTGCACGATCACCGGGATGTCGTCGACACCGTAGGTGTTCGGCAGCGGCAGTTCGGCGCTCGGCGCGTCATCGATCAGGAACATCCCCGCTAGGCCACGGCGCACGTGGTCCTCGGTCGCGCCGTGTGGGTGTGGGTGATACCAGAGCGTCGAAGCCGGTTGGGCCACAGTCCATTCCGGTGTCCACGACGCGCCCGGATCGACCATCTGGTGTGGCCCGCCGTCCATGGCGGCAGGCAGATGCATGCCGTGCCAGTGCACCGTCGATGCTTCGGGTAACTGGTTGCGCACCTGGACGCGCACCCGTTCGCCACGGGCCGCACGCAGGGTCGGGCCGAGATAGCTACCGTTGAAACCCCAGGTCTCGGTCTCCCGTCCGGGTTCGAACGCGGTTGTCCCGGTGCGCATATCGAGCGAGAACACCCGTGTTCCGGCGGAATCGACCGTCGAATCGGCCAGCGGCGGAATGTGCAGCGGCTGGGTGAATTCCGTTGCGCCGACTGTGGATACGCTGGCCCCGGACCACGTCCACGCCACCCCGGCGCCGATCGCGGTGAGCAGGGTGACGACGAGGGCGCACGCGCCGAGCAGGATTCGGCGTAGCCGACGTGGGGGAGAAGCCATACATCGACGGTAGGGACGTAAACGTGGCGCCACATCGGGGTGCATCCCGGGTTCGTCCCTGATTCCGCACCGAGGTGTTCAGGGTTTCCCGCAGGTCAGGCTATGTGATGTGGATCACTATGAAGGGTTGTCACGTTCCGGCGGGCTGCTTTGTCCCATGAACACCCCACCGACAAGGAGCACCGCAATGACCACCACCACGCACCGCATCGTCGTCCTCGGCGCCGGCTACACCGGCATGCTGGCCGCGATCCGCCTGGCCCGGCGCACGCGGAAACTGGATGTCGCGATCACCCTGGTCAACCCGTCGGCCCGCTTCACCGAGCGGCTGCGGATGCACCAGATCGCCGCGGGTCAGGAACTCGCCCACCACGACATCCCGGAAATCCTCGACGGCACCGGCATCGAGTTCGTCCAGGGCTGGGTCACCGCCATCGACCCCACCGGCCAGTGCGTCCACGTCGACAGTGCGGGCGAGCTCGCTTACGACGAGCTGATCTACGCCCTCGGCAGCACCGCCGAGACGACCGTGGTGCCCGGCGTCGCCGAACACGCCTTCACCCTCGACAACCCCCGTCGCGCCCACGAATTCGCAGGCAAGCTGGCCACTCTCACGACCCAGGGCGCCTCTGTGGCCGTCTGCGGTGGCGGCCTCACCGGCATCGAAGCCGCCACCGAGATCGCGGAAAGCCACCCCGGTCTGCGCGTCACCCTGATCAGCTCGGGCGAGCCGGGCGCGATGATGGGCGACAAGGCTCGCGCGCACCTGAACAAGGCGCTGGACCGGCTCGGCATCGTCCGGGAGATCGGCGTACGCGTCGCCAAAGTGCAGCCCGACGCGGTCGAGCTCGCCAACGGCACGGTGATCGGCGCCGATCTCACCCTGTGGACCACCGGGGTCCGGGTCTCGCCGCTGGCGGCCGAGGCGGGTATCGAGACCGACGCGCGCGGCCTCATCGTCGTCGACCCGACGCTGAAGTCGGTGTCGCACCCCACGATTCACGCGATCGGTGACGCGGCCGCCGTTCGTCAGGCATGGGGGCAGGTGCACGGCACCTGCCAGAGCGGCATGCCCACCGCCGCCTACACCGCCGACGTGATCGCCGCCGAACTGCGCGGCAAGAAGACGCGGCCGTTCCGTTTCGGCTACTTCCACCAGCCTGTCAGCCTCGGCCGTCGCGACGCGGTCATCCAGTTCACCAACGCCGACGACACCCCGCGCCGCCTCTACCTCACCGGCTGGACCGCGCGCACCTACAAGGAGATGGTCAGCAGCAGCCCCGTTCCGACGTTCAAGGCCAGTAAGAAGATGACCATGAACGTGCAATTGTCCAAGGGCGGCAAGGTAACTCGCGCCATCGCGTGAGGGACCTGCCGCCGTCGCCGATCGGGCGTCGGTCAGCCATCGGCGCCCGCTGATTCGCCACAGTGACGGAGCGTGCGAGATGGTAGGACCTATGTCCGATCAGGATCCGTTCCTCGAACACCGCCGCCTGCTGTTCGCGACGGCCTACCGCATGCTCGGTACGGTCACCGACGCCGAGGACATCCTGCAGGACACCTGGCTCAAGTGGAACGACACCGACCACGCCACGGTCACCCACCCCAAGGCCTATCTGGTCCGCACCGTCACCAATCTCTCGCTCAACCGGCTCACCTCCGCCCGCGCGACCCGCGAAAGCTATGTCGGCCCTTGGCTTCCCGAGCCGGTACTGACTTCGCCCGATATCGCCGAGGACACCGAATTGGCCGACACCGTCTCCACCGCCATGCTCGTCGTGCTGGAAACCCTCACCCCCGTCGAACGCGCCGTGTTCCTGCTGCGCGAAGTGTTCGGCTACTCGCACGCCGAAATCGCTGACGCCCTCGACCGTCCCGAGGCGGGTGTGCGCCAGATCGCGCACCGCGCGAAGAACCACGTCCAATCCCGCCGCCCCCGATTCGATGCCGACAAGGCCGCTCGCGCCCAGGTCACCGCACAATTCATGGCCGCCTGCGCGGGCGGTGACCTCAATGCCCTGATGGATCTGCTCGCCCCCGATGTCACGTGCTGGTCCGATGGTGGCGGCGTGGTCACCGCCGCGCGCCGACCCCTGTACGGCCCCGACCACGTCGCTCGCTGGATTCTCGGCGTCCTCGCCAAACCGTCGTCCGCGGGCTTCGAACTCACCGCGGCCGACATCAACGGCGAGCTCGGCGCCCTGGCGTCCTTCGCCGGAAACCCCGGCGCCGCATTCACTTTCGACCTCGTCGACGGACGCATCCAGAACCTGCGATTCCAGGTCAACCCCAGCAAGCTGGCCGGTCTGTACCGCGGCACCGACCTGCTCGGCTGACGAATCCTCCGCCCCGGCCGGTTACGTATCAGCTACCCTTCCTGGACACCCGACAGCCGGAGGACGACACCATGGCTCGACGACCGACCCTGATCGCCACCATGGTGCTCGCGACCGGCTTCGGCATCCTGGGCTGCGCGGACACCAGCGATGATGCCGCGACCACCGAGCAGCGGGACACCGTCCGGATGTTCGTCGCCGCTGAGCAGGTCGACTGCCATGGCGTCGCACCCATGCGGTGCATGCAGGTCCGCTATTCCCCTGATGAGCCGTGGCAACTGTTCTACGACGGCATCACCGGATTCACCTACGAACCCGGCTACACCTACGAACTGCTGGTCAGGGTCGACCCGGTCGAGAATCCACCCGCCGACCACTCGTCGCTCCGATACGACCTGATCGAGGTCGAGGCCAAAACCCCGGCCTGAAACACGAGGCCTGCACAGCGCCTGACCCGGCAGCGTCGGGCCACCGGGCCCGGACGACAATGATGGTTGTGTCCGCCCAGGAACTGGCAGTCGATCCGCCCACCGCCGCGCACCGACTGCTCGGCGCCATCCTGACGTCGGGTTCGGTCGCCCTGCGGATCGTGGAGGTCGAGGCCTACGGCAGCGATCCCGCCGGACCGTGGCCCGACCCCGCCGCGCACTCCTGGCCGGGGCCGACCGCCCGCAACGCGGTGATGTTCGGCCCGCCCGGGCGGCTCTACGTCTATCGCTCGTACGGAATTCACCTGTGTGTGAATGTGACCGTCGGCTACGACGGTGTGGCCGGTGCGGTACTCGTGCGTGCGGCCGAAGTGGTCGGGGGCGTCGACATCGCACGCGAACGTAGGCCCGCCGCGCGCAAGGACGCCGATCTGGCGCGAGGACCGGGCAATGTCGGCAGCGCGCTCGGCATCAGCATGTCCGACTATGGCACCGAGCTGTTCGATCCGTTCTCCGCGCTGCACCTGGAACTGAAACCAGCTGTGCCGCAATCCGATATCGCCTCCGGCCCGAGGGTGGGCGTCAGCGTCGCCGCCGAGATCCCCTGGCGGTTCTGGCTACCGGCCTCGCCCGCCGTCTCGGTCTATCGGCGTAGCCCACGTGCGTTCGAGCCGAGCAGCGGTTCCGAAAGACTTCGCCGACAGCGATGAGTTTGCGGGCGACGGTCCGTCCAATCTGTTGAACGCGCTACCAACCCGGCGCGACCGACTCGAAGGACGAGACAATGACCACTGCGACCCCCTCCGCGAACTTCTCCGACGCCGCCACCTACCGCCCCGGCAAGATCCGCAACCGGGTCCTGTGGACCCTGCAGATCGTGCTCGGCCTCTTCTTCGTGATCGCTTCGGGCGGCCCGAAACTCGTCATCCCGAACACTCTGATGGACAACGCCCCCGAGAACCTGACCATCCCCATCGGGCTGCTCATCTTCATCGGAGTTGTCGAGGTGGCGGGCGGTATCGGCCTGATGGTGCCGCGGCTCAGCGGCCTTGCGGCGGTAGGCCTTTCCGTGCTCACCGTGCTCGCCGCCGCGACACAGGCCTTCATCGCCGACAAGCCCGCGATGGCGATCTTCCCGCTGGTGCTGGCCGCGATCTTCGCCTGGATCGCCTACGAACGCCGCGCCACCATCACCGCGCTGGTGCGATGAACCGCGACTCGACACGCCGATGATCGCCGGAGCCCGGGGGGTTCCGGCGATCATCGGCGTGTCGAGGCATTCGGTCGATGCGGGTTCGGCCGCAGAGCCAAGATCACCGCCCTGATCTCGTCTGTGAATCCAATATGGCGAAATCCTCGGGGGTGCGACGATCGAAGACCACGTCGAAAAGACCGTACGAGCAGGAGCGCCCGTGTTCACCTTTCCCAGTAGCGACGGCACCGCGATCCACGTGCGGAGCTGGCTCCCCACGGAGACCGAGCCCCGCGGCGTCGTGCAGATCGCGCACGGCATGGGCGAACATTCCGACCGCTACGGCCATCTCGCCGAACGGCTTTCGGGCCTCGGGTTCGCCGTCTATGCCGACGACCACCGTGGACACGGCCTCACCATGGGGCAAGTACCGGGCGACCTCGGCCCCGACGGCTGGAACCTGCTCGTCGCCGACGAGGTCGCGCTCACCGAGATCCTGCGCGAACGTCATCCCGGCCTGCCCGTCACCCTGATCGGCCACAGCCTCGGTTCCTTCGCCGTGCAGCAGTACCTGCTCGACCGTTCCGACCTCGTCGACGAGGTCGTCCTGAGCGGCACGACCGCCGTCGACGGCCTGTTCGGCGAGATCGCGGCCGCCGGCGGTGACCTGACCGGCTTCTTCAACGCCCAATTCCAGCCCACCCGCACCGACGCCGACTGGATCAGCCGCGACGAAGCCCAGGTAGACGCCTACAACGCCGACCCCTGGTGTGGTTTCGCCATCGACGACGCCAACATGGGCCTACTCGCCGCCAACGCCCAGACCCGCCTGTCCGATCCGAGCACCGTGCGCTCCGACCTGCCGATCTATGTGATGGTCGGTGACAAGGACCCGCTCAACGACAAGCTCCGCCTGTCCGACCTGCTCGTGCGGCGCTACCGCGACGCGGGCCTGGACGACATCACCTACGCGGTCTACGCGGACGCCCGCCACGAGGTCCTGAACGAAACCAATCGCGACGAGGTCGAAGCCGATCTGCTCGCCTGGATCACCCGCGCACGCGACTGAGGAACCGCATGCGGAAAGATGGGTCAGCGTGACCGGCGACATCTTCGACGAACTGACCTGGCGCGGCCTGATCGCGCAGTCCACCGACCTGGACGAGCTGCGCGCCGCCGCGGCCGCCGCGCCCCTGACGCTCTATGCCGGCTTCGACCCGACCGCCGCCAGCCTGCACGCCGGCCACCTCGTCCCGCTGCTCGCGCTCAAGCGCTTCCAGCTGGCCGGGCATCGGCCGATCGTGCTCGCCGGCGGCGCGACCGGAATGATCGGCGACCCGCGTGACGTGGGCGAACGCACCATGAACTCGACCGACACCGTCGCCGAGTGGGCGCAGCGCATCCGCGGCCAGCTCGAGCGTTTCGTCGACCTCGACGATTCGCCGACCGGTGCGGTGATCGTCAACAACATGGACTGGACCGGCCCGCTGTCGACCGTCGACTTCCTGCGCGACGTCGGTAAGCACTTCTCGGTGAACGTCATGCTCGCCCGCGACACCGTCAAACGGCGGCTCGAAGGCGACGGTATCTCCTACACCGAGTTCAGCTACATGCTGCTGCAGGCCAACGACTACCTGCAGTTGCGGCGCGAGCACGGCTGCACGCTGCAGGTCGGTGGCTCCGATCAGTGGGGCAACATCATCGCCGGCGTCGAACTGAACCGGCGGGTCGACGGCGCGCATGTGCACGCGCTCACCGTGCCGCTGGTGACCTCGGCCGACGGCAAGAAGTTCGGCAAGTCCACCGGCGGCGGCAGCCTGTGGCTCGACCCCGAACTGACCAGCCCTTACGCCTGGTACCAGTACTTCGTGAACACCGCCGACGCCGATGTCGTGCGCTACCTGCGCTGGTTCACCTTCCTCAGCCGCGAGGAACTCGACGAACTCGAGCAGGCGACGGCGGAACGTCCGTTCGCCCGCGAGGCCCAGAAGCGGCTGGCGGCGGAGATGACCACGCTGGTGCACGGCGAGGCCGAGACCCGCGCGGCGGAACTGGCCAGCCATGCCCTGTTCGGTCGCGGTGAGCTCGGCGAACTTCCGCTGTCCACGCTCGGCGCCGCGCTGCGCGAAGCCGCGGTCGACGGCAAGGTCGCCGAGGTCGTGCCGGGTGAACCGAACACGATCGTCGACCTGCTCGTCGCGTCGGGTTTGTGCGAAAGCAAGGGCGCGGCGCGTCGGGCAGTCAACGAAGGCGGCGCGTCGGTGAACAACCAGCGGGTCAGCGACGTCGATTGGACTCCGTCCGATGCCGACTACCTGCACGGTGAGTGGCTGGTGCTGCGGCGCGGAAAGAAGAACATGGCGGGCGTGCATCGGATAGCCTGACGTCGTTGCGGAGGCCTGAATCACATCCGTGTGATTCAGGCAGCCGCATCGGCTGAACGCACCACCGTGACCTGCGGAGATCTGGTGTTGTCCAGGCGATTTGACGCGGCGTTATCCGGCGCGTAACTTATTGGAAGTCAGAGCGACACGGACACCAACCCGGAGCCGAGACGCTAGCCCGAGAGGCTGGCGGGCCAGGGAAACGCGGTAGTACGGGGAAGCGCCTGATGGAGCTAAAGATCTTGTGACCAGGCTTACGATTGACTTCGTCTGGATGCAAGGTTAGGCTGGAACAGTTGCCCTTCAGGAGATCCGGAACGATCCGGTCATTCTGGTTGTGCGTGTGTTCTTTGAGAACTCAATAGTGTGTCGATGAATGTCAGTGCCAATATTTATATTGGTTCCAACCTTCGCGTACCCCCCGGTCGTGGGAGGTTGGACATAAACAACAGCGAATTTTTTTGCTGGTGTTTGGCTTTGCTAGGTTTTCGGACTCTAGTCTTTAGATTATTCTGATTGACCCTTCGGGGTTGGTTGAGAGTCTTCAACGGA